>NZ_JAQXUZ010000019.1:0-46124 GCF_029224645.1 Mogibacterium kristiansenii | reverse complement strand
TTCATTCCCATCATTAACACAATATTTAGCCCAACCACGAGAACCAGAAGTAAGCGAAATAATGTAATTAGAAAGCCGATTGATTTGATATCCATTTGGATTTTCAGTTGGATCCCCAAAGAGTTCTACAAATCGGGCTTTGATAAGGTCATCTAAATACTGTATCTCCCTTTTCCTGTGAGAAAGAACCGTATCCAGTTTGCTAAATACATCTACAATTTCTTTTTGCTCTTTCTTATTCCCGATCCAAACCTCCATTTTTTCTAAATCAGCTCTAATAATCTGAGGTTGGACAGCTCCACTGATTACATCCTGGAATCCTCTACCCATAAGTGCATAATATAAATATCTTATATCAATATCGTCAACCAAATCATCTAGTGCCATTGCATTACCATTTATATAGGAGAATGGCTGAGAAATATTAAGAGCGCCACACGTTCCTCTGCACCCTATCATCAAAGTTTCATTCTCATGATTGTAGTCATTATAATATCCAATTATTCCATTTGCACCGTACACAGGATATTTACCATCTGGCACAAGATTTTTTCCAGTCAAAGTTTTCCACTGTTTTGGTCTACATATATTTTTTAATTGAACTTTTTCCATACACATCAGCCTCTACAAGTCCTAGTTTTACTTTCATCTCTTCATTCCTTATGTTCTATCTTTCCTAATGCCTGAGTTATAACCTCTGGCACGCATTATGAAGTTCCCGTGAAGTGTTGTGCATTTTAGGCAATTCAGCCCCAATCTGCACAACATTTTCGTCCAGGAAGCAGTTCTTTGACGAGAATTGGAGAAATCACCTTCCTGTGTGGATTATCCTATTAGAATCACCCCCGGATTCCTCCGAAAAACCGTGCTGTTTTTATGCCGAATCCGTCCGAAACGGGCCAGCTGCATACCTGCTCGCCGCTTCGACTTTGAAGTGTTGGCGCAAAAACAGGTTCCGGCGGCAATATGCATAACGTTTCACACCAACTTCACAATCCGGCCCGGCGGCCACTCTAATTTCCGCTGTTTTCCGCCGTTTCCCGTCAGCACTCGGCGTCTGCTTTTCGCAAAACAATAAATATCAATTTGTAGCACTGCCCACTTTCCATTTAATAATGAATTCTACGTCGAAAAAATCTATAGGACCCTATCCAAAATACTGCTGCATTAAGCTATCAAATAGAAGTTGAGTCTCGTCCAACGCCTTCTGCACCGTCGCTTTCAATTTCAAAACAAGACCTGGATGATTATATTTGCATTACGGATATCGCAAAAGCAAAATCGGATTCAGCCAGAGCTGCAGATATAGTACGAAATTGGTTGAGAAACCGTGGTACATTAGAGTTTTTGTCTGTATGGGAGCAAATATATAATCCTCAATTTAAAGTGTTCGAATCTGAACACTTTAAAAAGCAGGTTGGATTATTGACTTTTACACCAAGTGTTTCGGAATGGATTAGTAACTCAAACTTCCCACATGAAAATGGGAGCTGAACAAGTAATTGCCATCAGACCGGCCAAGAGCGTATCATTGACGATGAACACATCCTTACGATTTTCACCGGCATCTGCCTTACGGAGCAGCTTTCCGACATGGAACATTGAAAAGATATTTTCGATAATTGTGTAAAGTATCTGTCCATCGCGATTGTCGTGTGGTATCATGATTGTAGTTATCTAATATCCCCAAAATCGTTGATATACTACGCATATCAAATAATGAGGAGTCTTGACAGACTCCTCATTATAAAAAACAAACATCACTGTTTCGATATGCGAAGGGGGATTTCACGATGAAGAAACGATTAGGGATTTTTGTTGTTTTAATTGCTGTATTAGTTTTTGGTATAAGTGCTCAAGGGGCTTTTGCTAGTAAAGAGCATTATTTTGGAAAAACACCACGAGGACAGAAGATATACTATACTGTCAAATCTGTAAAAAAACATACAATACGAAAGTATGCTTCCAAGCCTTCAAAATCAGACTGGAAAAAATACGTTAAAGGGGTAGTTGATGTTTCGATATCATTTTTCGATAAAAAAGTTGGAATTCCATATTCTGTAGTTTCCGCCGCATTAGGATTGAAGAATGATAAGGTTAAGATTAATTACGGAACAAGATTCTTCTCTGATGCTCAAATGCATTCGATAAAGGAAAGAACATTTTATATATATGAAGATAAAAAGCATACAAAAAAGAGAGTTGTTTACAAAGATCAGTATGGTACAGGAGATTTGTTATATTATGTTGATCCGGTTGGAAAACATGTCCATATAACTAGAATTAAGAAAAAGTGTAAATATGATGTAAAAATGAAGACACGTTGCTTTAGCAATAATTCATACATTAAGAAACGGTGTGGAATTAACTATAATCATAGGTCTAAAGAAGTGTGGAATTTGGACGATCAAGTTTTATTTCAAACTTTTAAATAAGGAGTATAGTAATGAAATGTTCAAGCTGTGGCGAAGAGATGATTCTTGGATATATTAAGTGTAGAGATGGACTTTGTTTCTGTGAAAAACCAAGCCCGATTACAGTCTTTCCATCTCTTGGAAAGAACGCTATTCCGCTTGGGAAAGAAAAAGTCGGACTTTTCAGTGGTGGAACGATTACAACTGCATACAGATGTCCGAAATGCAGAGAAGTCGTAATTAAATATTAATAATGGATAGCAATCTTCGCAGAAGCGAAGATTGCTACAGAATGAAGAAAACCCGCAGATTCAAAATTTTGAATCTGCGGGTTTTCTTGTAAGAGACGTTGGTTGGAACGGTTTTACGAGGGACCATTATCAATGTGAAGGCATATGGAAAGATTTCTTCCCAATCAACAGTTGGCAGGGAGATGGGAAATACGATATAATGAAATGACTTTTGAATGCGCCCATGGTGAGGGTGCTGCAGTTAGTATAATTATCGGAGAGAAGCAATGGGTAACTTTGATTTCCTTAAAGAGGATGCACAATTTAAGTCTTTTGCGGATATGGCTGTTCGGGCGGAACGGCTGCTGGGAATCGATCCGGAAGCGTGCGCAATCGGGTGCAGAAAGGCGATGGAATTTGCCATCAAATGGATGTACACGGCGGACCATTTTCTTCGGATGCTATATAAAGAAACCCTTGTTGCGATGATCAATACCAATCGCTTTCGGGAGTTGGTGCCGGATGATTTGATGCGGCGGATTCAGTATGTGCGGGCGCTGGGAAACAATGCGGCGCATGCCGGCGTGCAGATTACCTATGAACAGGCGGCGCTTGGAATAGAGAACCTGTTCTACTTCATGGATTTTGTGGCATGCAGTTATTCCAGAACCTACGATGCGCCGGATTTCCACCGGGAGCTTCTCGGCGCAGAGAATGAGCTGGAAAAGAAGGAAGCCCTCGCCCAGGAGAAAACGCAGCAGTACGAACTGAACATCCAGAAGCTTATCGAAGAGAACCGGGCACTGAAAGACGAACTGAGTGCGAGACGGGAAGAGCGGATGGAGAATTATGTTCCAAAGCCGCTGGATTTGACGGAATTCAAAACGAGAAAAATATACATCGACGTTATGCTGGCCGCTGCCGGCTGGACGAAAGGCAAGGACTGGCTGGAGGAGGTGCGGCTGGAAGGAATGCCGAACGCCTCCGGCGAAGGTTTTGCGGATTACGTGCTGTACGGGGATGACGGACGGCCGCTGGCAGTTGTGGAAGCGAAGCGCACCAGCGTCAACGTGGAAAACGGCCGAATTCAGGCCCGACTCTATGCGGATATTATGGAGAAAGAATACGGGCGCAGGCCGGTGGTCTTCCTGAGCAACGGTTTCGAGATGCGAATCATCGACAACCAGTACCCGGAGCGGCCGGTTGCGGAATTCTATTCCAAGCGCGATCTGGAGAAGCTTCACAATCTCCAACGGATGCGGGAGCCGCTGACGGATATTCGAATTCGCCGGGACATTGCCGGCCGGTATTACCAGGAAGCCGCGGTAAAAGCAGTCTGCCGTACGTTGGGCGAAGAGAACCGGCGGAAGGCGCTGCTGGTCATGGCGACGGGTTCGGGAAAAACCAGAACCGTAATATCCCTGGTAGAAGTGCTCCAGAGAAAGGGTTGGGTGAAAAACGTCCTCTTCCTGGCCGACCGAACCGCACTGGTCACTCAGGCTAAAAGAAGCTTCGGCGATCAGCTGCCGAATCTATCGGTAACCAATCTCTGTGAGGATAAAGAAAACTACGGCGCGGCCTGCGTCTTTGCCACTTACCAGACCATGATCGGCTGCATCGATTCGGTAAATGACGAGGATGGCAAAAGATTGTTTACGCCGGGCCATTTCGACCTGGTGATTTGCGATGAGGCCCATCGGTCGATTTATAACAAATACCGGGATATTTTTAATTACTTCGACGCACCATTGGTGGGCTTGACGGCAACCCCGAAGGACGAAATCGACAAGAATACCTACGGTGTTTTTAACCTGAAAGCCGGGCAGCCGACCTATGGCTACGAACTGGCTCAGGCGGTGACGGACGGATACCTGGTGAATTACGTGTCTGTGGAAAGCAAGCTGCAATTCATGGAGAATGGCATCAACTACGACGATCTTACCCCGGAAGAGCAAGACGAATTCGAAAATACTTTTGAGGATGAGGATTTTATCCCGAAGCAGATCGATTCCTCGGCGCTGAATCAATGGCTGTTCAACAAGGACACCATTCGAAAAGTGCTGGACATCCTCATGACGAAAGGCCACCGCGTTCATTTCGGAAAAGATATCGGCAAGACCATTATTTTTGCAAAGAACCATCGGCATGCAGAGGAAATCCTAAAAGTATTTAACGAGGAATATCCGAAGCTGACCGGCTATGCGGAGGTCATCGACAATCAGATTAAGAATTCGCAGCAGGCCATCGATACCTTCTCCAATCCGAAGAAGCTGCCGCAGATTGCGATTTCCGTGGATATGCTGGATACGGGAATTGATGTGCCGGAAGTGCTGAACCTGGTGTTTTTCAAGAAGGTGATGAGCAAATCGAAATTCTGGCAGATGATCGGCCGGGGGACACGGCTGTGTGAGGGCTTGCTGGACGGTGCGGACAAGGAGAATTTCTACATTTTCGACTTCTGTGGAAATTTCGAATTCTTCCGCTTGAATCCAAATGGCCGGGAAGTGAAGAATTCCGGAACGCTGCAGGGTCAGTTGTACCGGATTAAATTCGCCCTGTCTCATAAGCTGCAGGATTTGGAGTACCAGACGGAGCCGTTGATGGCATTTCGAAATAATCTGGTGGATGAGATGCTGGAAAAGGTCCGGGGAATCAATAAGGAAGGTTTTGCGGCGCGACAGCATTTGCGGTATATCGAAAAATATTTAAATAAGGATAATTACAAAATCATAACCGATGAAGACGAGTCGTACGTTAAGGAAGAAATCGCTCCGCTGCTGCAGGACGACACGGAAGATGCGCGGGTTCTTCGCTTTGATTCGCTGATGTACGGCATCGAATTGGCGCATCTGGAAGGGAAGAAGATGAGTGCCGGAATTCAGTCTCTCCAGAATCGTGTGGGTCGTGTGGCAAAAGAAGCCGGGACGATTCCTGCGGTAAAAGCTCAGAAAATGTGGATTGACCGGGTTCTGGATACAGAGTGGGTCAGTGACGCGGACATGAACGATTTCGAATCCGTTCGGAAGAACCTTCGGGAGCTGATGATATATTACCAGCCGCCAAAGATAAAAGTACATCATACGGATTTTGAAGATGAAATTCTGGAAATGAAATGGGATGGCGGCGAACTGGAGAACGATTACCTGAAGGATTATCGTCACGATGCAGAGGTATACATTCGCCAGCATCCGGATCACCTGGTAATCGGGAAACTCAAGTCCAATATTCCGCTGACCAAAATGGATGTGGAACAGCTGGAGCAAATCCTTTGGAGCGAGGTGGGCTCCAAAGAGGATTACGAGAAGGAGTACGGCGACAAACCACTGGGAGAACTGGTTCGTGAAATTGTGGGAATGGATATGAATGCGGCCAAAGCGGCATTTGCAGATTACCTGGAAAATGCGAACCTGAATGATCGGCAGATCTACTTCGTGAACCAGATTGTGGAATATATCGTTCGAAACGGTATCATGAAAGACGTTTCGGTTCTCCAGGATTCTCCGTTCACGGACCGCGGAAATATCATCGAACTGTTCGGAGATTCCCAAGATGTGTGGAGCGGGATCATGGGCACGATTCGGGATATCAACCGGAATGCGGATATCTCGTAGTTGAACAGAGCAGAGGAATATTTTTTCCAGTTCGGGTAAAGCATGAGCGAATGACGAGGTGAATCATGGGCGAATATTATAGGTGGGTGAATGTCGATAAAAAAGAATATATCTGTCCGGAGGATTTTGATTACGGGAGTAAATTTGGCGCGTCTATGCACAAGGACAGTACTCCACTTCATGCACTTCACAGTCTGTTGACAGATGAGTGGAAGGGCGACCGTGTTCTTTGGTTTGGTGATGAGTGTTCTGTTCCGGAACAGTCTTCAAACGGAGTGATAAAAACGCTGTACGAACAGTCGGTAGAATTTGGATATCCGGAGGATGCTTTTGATATGATCTGCGAATCGTACAGAAACGTATCCTGCTTATTCAAGGAAGCTGAAGAAGACGTCCGTGAATGGATAGAGGATGATCTTGAGGAGTACAGGGAAAACGGTAAACTTGATCATTTCAACGAATACGGGATTGATTTTGATAATCCGTATGAAGGATTGTTCCTGAAAACTGCGAAAAGACGTATGTTCACGATTAACCACACAAAGAAGATTTATTACACTCTTGCTGAGACAGACATACTTTTTCAGGATCGTACAAAGAATGATTATGCAGATCCACTGGCAGTTTTAATGGGTTATGGAAGAGTTACTGAACCGGGAGAATGGCTTGGAGACGTTATAGGGGTTTCAGATCAACGGCCTGAAGGTTATTCGCTGATCAAAGAAATATATGTGGATTGGTAGTGATTATGACGAGGCAGATATTGGATCGTTTTTCATATCGAGGAAAAAGGACGGAATAGTTTCTGCGAACTATCTCATAGTGATTCATGAAGGGCTCTAATTCAAGCCGTTTTCGGAATATCGGAAGAAATTGACGACGAACGGGAGAAGATGAAGCGTTCGTCGACAATTCTTTCCTTTTGTGAATTATGATGATATGAAGTGATGCACGAAGGCCGGCGAGCGCCTTCCGTGCATCACTTTTCATGTGAACGCGGCCCGAATCTAATTCGGGACGGCGCCGCCCGTGTTGGCGTCGGCCTCCCTGCAAGGCCTTGTTGCACCGTCAAGCCACGCCAACAAGGCCTGGATTTTCCCGAGACGGTGCCGATCGTGTTGGCGTGGGCCTTCCCGCAAGGCCTTGTTGCACCGTTAAGCCACGCCAACAGGAGCCGGAATTTCCCGCGCCGGCGCCGCCCTTGTTGGCGTGGACCTTCCCGCAAAGTCTTGTTGCACCGACAAGCCACGCCAACAAGGACTGGAATTTCCCGTGCCGGCGCCGCCCGTGTTGGCGTGGGCCCTCCCGCAAGGCCTTGTAGCACCGACAAGCCACGCCAACAAGGCCCGTATTCTCCCGAGACGGCGCCGCCCGTGTTGGCGTGGGCCTCCCCGCAAGGCCTTGTTTTACCGTCAAGCCACGCCAATAAGGCCCGGAATTTCCCTTGCCGGCGCTACTCGTGTTGGCGTCAGCCTCTCTGCAAAGTCTTGATTCACCGTCAAGCCACGCCAACAGGAACCGGAATTTCCCGAGACGGCGCCGCCCGTGTTGGCGTGGGCCTTCCCGCAAGGCCTTGTTTCACCGTCGATCCGCGCCAACAGGAGCCAGATTTTCCCGTTCCGGCGCTGCTCGTGTTGGCGTGGGCCTCCCCGCAAGGCCTTGTTTTACCGTCAAGCCACGCCAACAAGGCCCGGATTTTCCCGAGACGAAGCTGTTGACGAAGAATTAATCCGTCAGCTTTTTCTGGAAATTTCCGTACACTTTGGTGCCTTCCGTCACGATGACGAAAGCGTGGGGGTCGATGCCGCGCACCAGGCTCAGCAGCCGCTCGATTTCGTACTTGGAAATCATGGTCACCAGGATGTAGGAATCCTCTTTCGTATAGGCACCTCGGCCGGTCCAGTCGGTAACGCCGCGCTCCATCTCGGTGAGAATTACGTCGGAGATTCCCGGGTTCTTGGTGAAAATCATCACCTGCACGTTGATGTTCTGGATGAACATCCGGTCCAGGAACACCGCCAGAATCGTGGTGTAGATCAGGGAATAGATGACCACTTCCACATTAAAGATGAAGAGGCAGACACCGTAGATAAAAACATTCATGATGATGCTGATAATTCCGACTTTGGCATTGGGATGGCGAATGGCCATGCACACGCCGATGATATCCTGCCCGCCGCCGGAGGAACCTCCGCGCATTACCATTCCGGCACCGCTTCCGGCGATGACGCCGCCCACAAAGCAGGCCGCCAGGGTATCGTGCATGATCGGTGTGGCCGGCACGGGAACCAATGCCAGCGCCAGAGAGGCAATGCCGATGGACACCAGGGATTTAAAGCAGAATTCTTTTCCCACCACCTTATAGGCGACGAAGAACAGCGGCACGTTCTCCAGGAAGTAGATGATACCCACCAGGTCAAAGCCGGCCGGCACCGGAATGTGCAGCACGTTGACGCAGAGGAGGCGCAGTAGCTGCGCCAGGCCCATAAAACCCCCATTGTACAGTCCCAGCGGGGTGACAATCATATTGACGCCGATGGCAAAGAGAATATTGCCGCCGACCATCCAGGCGTTCTGCTCGATGAAATGACGATATTTCGATGGAATCAAGCTATTCGGTTTCATGACCCTCTTCCTTTCCCAATTACACTCCAAATACAATCCTTAAATATGACAATTATACATTATCTCCATGAAAAAAACAGAGTTGAACAGATAATTCTTGCAACTTTCCAAACGATTGTGTACAATAACTTGTTACAATATGATAAGGAGGAAGAATATGAAGAACCATACACTGCCCACCGGGTATTTGCTGAAGCGGTTCATGCCGTACTTCAGCTCTTATAAAAAGATCTTTATTTTTGACCTGATTTGTGCCGCCTTCACCAGCGTTTGCGACCTGGTGCTGCCGGTCATCATCCGGTTTATCACCAACACGGTATCCTACCATCCGGCCGACCTCACCATCAACATGGTGGTGCGCCTGTCTGCGCTGTATCTGGTACTTCGCGGGGTGGACGTGCTGTCCAACTACTACATGCAGAACACGGGCCACGTAATGGGCGCGCTGATTGAGACGGACATGCGGCGGGACCTGTTCCGCCACTTCCAGGAACTGTCCTACTCCTACTACAGTGAGAACAAAATCGGTCAGCTGGTTTCCAGAATCACCACAGACCTGTTCGACATTGCGGAATTTGCCCACCACTGTCCGGAAGAGTATTTCATCGCGGCGGTTAAAATCATCATTTCGTTCATCATACTGATCCGGGTGAATGTGCCGCTGACATTGGTGCTTTTCGCCATGATTCCGCTGATGATTTACTTCGCTATGAAGTATCGGACCAAGATGCGTTCCGCCTTTAAGCTGCAGCGGAGCCAGCTGGGTGAAGTAAACTCCCACGTGGAGGACAGCCTGCTGGGAATCCGGGTGGCCAAATCCTTTGCCAACGAGGATATTGAAAAAGAAAAGTTCAGTGAAGGAAATGTCAAGTTCCTGGATGCAAAGCGCATCGGATACAAGAGCATGGCGGGATTCCGCAGCGTGACCCGGATGTTTGACGGGCTGATGTACGTGATGATCGTGCTGCTGGGATCCATTTCCCTGATTAAAGGCACCATTACCGCCGGCGATTTCATCGCATATCTTCTCTATGTTAACATGCTGCTGGAAGCCATCCGCCGGATTGTGGAGTTCACAGAACAGTTCCAGCGGGGTATTACCGGAATTGAGAGGTTCGTGGAAGTGATGGACGAACCGGTAGAAGTGGATGATGCGCCGGATGCGGTAACACTGGGACCGCTGAAGGGCGAGGTGGATTTCAAGGATGTATCCTTCCGCTACAACGACAGTGAGGAAATCCTGAATCGCATCAACCTGCATATCCGTGCAGGAGAGAACATCGCGCTGGTAGGACCTTCCGGTGCGGGAAAAACCACCTTCTGCAACCTGATTCCGCGTTTTTACGATGTTACATCTGGAAGCATTTCCGTGGATGGAATAGATATTCGAAATGCAAAGATTCAGTCTCTCCGTTCCCAGATTGGAATGGTACAGCAGGACGTATATCTGTTCTCCGACACCATTGCGGGAAATATTGAGTATGGCCGTCCCGGTGCCACTCGGGAAGAAATTATTGCGGCGGCAAAATTAGCCGGTGCCGATGATTTCATCCGGGAAATGCCGGAGGGATACGACACCTATGTGGGAGAACGAGGAACGAAGCTTTCCGGCGGCCAGAAGCAGCGAATCAGTATCGCTCGGGTGTTCCTGAAGAACCCGCCGATTCTGATTCTAGATGAGGCCACTTCGGCATTGGATAACGAAAGTGAGCGTCTGGTGCAGTCTTCTCTGGCAGAACTGGCCAAGGGAAGAACTACGCTGACCATCGCACACCGCCTGACCACCATCAAGAATGCGGACCGAATCATCGTTCTGACGGAGAACGGCATTCAGGAAGAAGGAAGCCACGATGAGCTGATGGCGAAGGACGGAATATATGCTCACATGTATCACATGTATGAGCTATAGCGATTCCGGAATGATTTTTCCGTAAGGATCCATAAGGACGGTGCGAACGTCGCCGGGACCGAATATTTTCTGCGCACGGAAGGTGCCGTCTCCCAAATATTGAATACGGATATAATCCGCATCCGTCAGTTCGGTGCGGAGTTCCACGCTGTAGATGCCCAGTGCTTCGCATTGGGCATCTTTGTTGTATTCGATGTAGTAGAGGTACTCCCGGTTGTGGCTGTAAATATCCACGCCCTGATTGTGAGGACCGAACAGGGCTTCGTTCTGCTCGTTCAGCACCCACCATTTGTGGCGATAATCCATCACCAGGACGAATCCGTTGGCCATGTAATAGAGGTCCGGGTAGATGCAGGGAATGATTTCCTTTCCCGTTTCGTCGCACAATCCGAAAAGGTCGTAATCCGTTCCCCCGGGGATTATCTTTCGAATGCTGGTTCGGTAGATTTCCTTCTCCGTTGAAAACAATTCGATGTCGTTATAGATGGGCGGAATGAGGGTGCCGCCGTCTTCATCCAGCAGGGAAACGAACTGCTCCTCGGTTTCCTCATTTCGAATTACTTTGCGGAAGTGCCGGGTGGTGGGAACCCGCTCCGTAGAAATTCGGCGGAATGGGGATTCATCCGGAACGGCGGTGGACTGAATGCCATGACCGCCCTCTTCCGATGAAATGATGTATTGCCGGAGCAGCCGGTTTTCCGGATGGAAGAAGGCATCGGAAAAAGACAGGCAGAGCATGGGCTCTTCTCCCATCAGTACATAGAAATCGTGGAGTTCCATTCCGGCACAATCCGTCAGTCCATCGAAAGACGAAAGCCCCAAGGGTTCGCCGGACGAGGCGGCCGGGCCGATTCTGATTTTACAGTGATTGGAATCCTTATACCAGATGAGAAGGAATTTGGTACCGAATTCCAGCGCGTGGATTCCCAGAGAAGCATCGGTTTGCCAATCGGTGAGGCGGCATCCCTCCAGCACGCGAAAGGCTTCCTCCACACCTTGCCGGATGCGGGTGTAGCCGGAGTATTCTTTTGCAAAAAGTTGATTGTAATCGTATTTCATAGCGGTTTCTCCTTACCGGAATTGTACCATATTTAACGAAAAAATTAAATTCTATCGAATTAGTAGGAATTACTTGATTTCCTAGTGAACAGGTGGTATTTTAATTAAGTAAGTTTGAAAGGAGGATGGGCAGATGATGGTTTCGACAAAGGGCCGATACGCGCTGGTAGTGCTGACGGACCTGGCAAAACATCAGGAGGATGGTTTCGTTTCTCTGTCTGAGGTGGCGGAGCGGCAGAAATTGTCCCTGAAATATCTGGAAATCGTGGTGGCCATGATGAACAAGGGCGGTCTATTGAAGAGCTGTCGGGGGAAGAACGGCGGCTATCGGCTGAAAAAAGAACCTTCGGAGTACAGCATCAACGAGATCCTTCAGTTGACCGAGGGAAATCTGGCGCCGGTGGACTGCGTGAAGAACAGCGAAGTGGATTGTGCCAATTCGGAGGGCTGCATTACGCTTCCTCTGTGGATCGGACTGGATCGGCTGATTTCCAGCTACCTGGAGAACATCACCTTGCAGGATCTGCTGGACGGAAACCGAGAGAAGATTCTGGATATTGAAAAATAGGTGAGGATTCATTAATTCCTATTGACTTAATAGGGATTATATGATATTTTTAATTCGACATACAAAGAATACACACACTATATTTTATAGAGGGAGGGTTCTATGAGAGTATATGCAGATAACGCAGCGACCACATATATCAGTGAGACTGCGATGAACACGTTGGTGGATTGCTTGAAGAATTACAACAGCAACCCGAACAGCCTCCATACAGAGGGTCAGATTACCGCAGAGAAGCTGGCGGAGTCCAGAGAGAAGGTGGCAAAGGCCATCAATGCGGCAAATCCGAATGAAATTTATTTCACTTCCGGCGGAAGTGAAGCGGATAATCAGGCGCTTCTGTCTGCGGCCAGAGTGCTGAAGGACAAGGGTAAGAAGCATCTGGTATCCTTGAATATCGAGCACCATGCGATTCTCCATACTTTGAAGAAGCTGGAGAAGGAAGGCTTTGAAGTCACACTGCTGGCTCCGGAGAGCAACGGCATTGTAGATGTGAATAAGGTGCGGGATGCCATTCGCGAAGATACCGCGCTGGTGTCCATCATGTTCGCCAATAATGAGATGGGTGCCATTCAGCCGATTCCGGAAATCGGTGCCATCTGCAAGGAAAAGGGCGTTCTGTTCCACACCGATGCGGTTCAGGCGGCGGCTCACCTGCCAATCGATGTACAGGCAATGAACATCGATATGCTGTCCATGTCGGCACACAAGTTCCACGGACCGAAGGGCGTGGGCGTTCTGTATGCCCGCAACGGAATCCGTCTGGTAAACGTGATTGAAGGCGGTGCTCAGGAGAGAGGAAAGAGAGCCGGCACATGCAACGTTCCGGGTAATGCCGCTCTGGCAGCAGCTCTGGAAGAGGGCGTTGCCAACATGGAAGCGAACGCAAAGAAGACCGCAGCGCTTCGGGATCGTCTGATTCAGGGTTTGAGCGATATTCCGCATTCTAAGCTGAACGGAGATCCGGTGAAGAGACTGCCGGGTAATGTAAACTATTCGTTCGAAGGCGTAGAGGGTGAATCCCTGCTTCTGGCGCTGGATGAGGAAGGCATTCGCTGTTCCTCCGGATCCGCATGTACCAGTGAGTCCTTGGATCCGAGCCACGTGCTGATGGGAATGGGCGTTCCGGTAGAGGCGGCTCACGGTTCCCTGCGTTTCAGCCTGAATGAAGAGAATACAGAAGAAGAAGTAGATTACATCATCGAGAAGGTGCACGAGATTGTGGCGCTTTACAGAAAGATGTCCCCATTTTGGGAAGAGTTAGAGAAGGGAGAAAGAGAACATGTTATATAGCGAAAAGGTAATGGATCATTTCAAAAATCCGAGAAACGTTGGTGAAATCGAAGATGCAGACGGCGTCGGTGAAGTTGGAAACCCGGTCTGTGGCGACATCATGAAGATGTACCTCAAGATTGAGAATGACGTTATCGTGGATTGCAAGTTCAAGACCTTCGGATGCGGTTCCGCCATCGCCACCAGCTCCATGGCTACCGAGCTGATCAAGGGCAAAACCGTTCAGGAAGCGCTGGAGCTGTCCAATAAGGCCGTAGTGGAAGCGTTGGATGGACTTCCTGCAAGAAAGATTCACTGCTCCGTACTGGCAGAAGAAGCAATCAAATCCGCACTGGTTGATTACTACACCAGAAAGGGTTTGGAACTTCCGGAGGAGATCAAGGATTTCAAGCCACACGAAGAGTAATTAATGATTAGATAAAGACCTGCAGTCGGGATTGATATCGGCTGCAGGCTTTTGTTTTTTAGATAGGATTCACATTGCCGCCGGCAGTCTGTGCTACAATATTTAGAAATGTGTGGCGATGTTTGGGAGTTTAAAGAAAACGAGGTAAATTAATATGTCACAGAAACGCGTAATGAAATTGGCGACGAGAGGAAAGAGATTCGGTGCAGGACTGATTGATTCGGTGCCGGTGGCTTTCATCACCATTATATTCTTTGGACAGGTTGTCAGCGGCATAATGAGTCTGATTCAGGATGCCATGAACAGCCTCTCCGAATACGGATCCTACTACAACAATCAGCCTTACGTGACGGGCGGGGTATCGTACCCATCCGTAATTATCGTTTTGATGCTGATTTTCTTGGGCGCAGAACTGTATTTCTTCTCCCGTTCCCAGACCATCGGCAAGGCCATTCTGGGCTTGAGAGTAGTGGATGCCCGAACCGGTCGTCCCGTTGGATTTGCGAAAATGCTTTTGCGGGAAATTATCGTAAAAAAGGCATCCTCGTCGGTCCTGTGGCTGGGTTACATCTGGATTCTGATCGATAAATACAACCGCGGTTGGCACGACAAAATTCTGGATACGTATGTAATTGATGAGAAGCCGTCGGTTCCGCAGAAGACGTTTGTGGACTTTACGGAAGACAATCCCAGCGGCGGAGACGCTTCGGAAGCGGCACAGGAACCGGTTCACGCTCCGGAGGAAACTGTGATGCAGGCGCCGACGGAAGCCGATGATTCGAGAATGGAGATCCTGCAGAATTTGCAAAACGCAGTGAAGCCGGCAGCCCCGGAGGCGGAGCGGGTTGCAACGCCGGAAATGCCGGACGAATCGGTGGAAATTCCGGAAACGCCGGAACCTGAAAAAAACCTGACAGAACCTGATTTTACTTCTACACAAGAAGAAGAAAAAGTGCTATAATCTACTAGGTTTATATTAAGGAGGTAACATGAAGACAGTACTCAGAGGCGGAAAACTGTATAAAGACGGAGCACTGACGGATAACGGTTCTTTTGAAATTAGCGATGTTACCAATATGAATGATTGTGACGAAAAGAGAGTTATCGAACTCGATAACTCTTTTATTTTGCCATCTTTCTGTGATGTGCATGTCCATTTCAGAGAACCGGGATTCGGATACAAGGAGACCATCCGGCAGGGAAGCTTGGCCGGAGCCAGAGGCGGATACACGGTGGTGGGCACCATGCCGAACCTGAAGCCGGCACCTTGCGATATGGACTCTCTCCGGGTGCAGCAGGAAATCATCGATCGGGATGCGGTGATTCAAGTAATCCCATACGGTACCATTACCAAGGATCAGTCCGGTACCGGAACTCTTTCGGATATGGAAGGTATGGCGAATCACGTGCTGGCCTTTTCCGATGACGGCAAGGGCGTGCAGGATGACGGCTTGATGCGGGAGGCCATGAACGTGGCAAAGAGCCTGAACAAGCTGATTGTGGCACATTGCGAAGATGAATCCCTTCTTCGGGAAGGTAAAGTGCGGGAAAGCGAATGGCGGCAGATTGAGCGAGATCTGAAGCTGGCGGACGAAACCGGCTGCGGATACCACGTATGCCATATTTCCTGCAAGGAAAGCGTGGAAGTGATTCGGGATGCGAAGAAAAGCGGCGTGAACGTCACCTGCGAAACCGCTCCCCACTACCTGGTGCTGGATACCGAAGATGTGCGAAAGGGCATTGCGGAGAATTCGGAGGCCGGCGGCCGTTTCAAGATGAACCCGCCGATCAAGGATCCGGAAGACCGGAAAGCCATGATTGAAGGTGCGCTGGACGGCACGGTGGATATGATTGCGACGGATCACGCACCCCACAGTGCGGAAGAGAAGACCAAGGGTTTTGAAAAGAGCCTGAACGGAATCACCGGATTGGAATGCGCGTTCCCGGTTCTGTACACCGGACTGGTGCGTCCGGGGGTGATGACTTTGGAGCGTCTGGTGGAAATGATGGCAATCGTACCGCGGAAACGCTTCGGACTTCCGATGGGCGACGATTACGTAGTGATGGATCTGGAGAACCCGTACGTTCTGGACAGCAGCCGGTTCTTGTCTATGGGCAAGTGCACGCCGTTTGATGGCTGGACGGTATACGGGAAGACGCAGATGACCTTCTGGAACGGAAAGATTGTCTACGAGGTATAGAATATGAAGAGAGATAAAAGCACGATTTTGGAAAACCAGATGCTGGCGGACGGCATCTATAAAATGACGCTGGAGACGCCGGAGTGCGCGTTCACGGCTCCGGGGCAGTTCGCCATGCTGGAGGTTCCGGAGAAATTCCTGCGGAGACCGATTTCCGTCAGCTCCTACGACAGCGATCGCTACGTTCTGATTTATAAGGTGGTTGGAGACGGAACGAAGAAGTTGAGCCGGATGGAACCGGGAGAGAAGATTTCCTCTCTCACCGGTCTGGGAAACGGTTACGATGTGGACACCATTCCGGACGGATGCACTTTGATTGGGGGCGGTATCGGAATTCCGCCGATGCTGGGACTGGCCAAGAGCCTGGTCATTGCCGGAAAAAAATGTCGGGTGATCCTTGGTTTTAACACGGCCAACGAGGTTTTCCTGGTAGATGAATTTAAGAATTTTACGGACGACATTACGGTGATGACGGCGGATGGTTCTTACGGACAGAAGGGCTTCGTCACCGATGCCTTCGACACTTTGGATTACGCCTGTGCCTGCGGACCGCTGAAGATGCTTCAGGCGCTGGACGGAAAGGTTCGGAAGGGCCAGTTCAGCTTGGAAGCGCGCATGGGCTGCGGCTTCGGCGCTTGCATGGGCTGTTCGATTCAGACAAAAGTAGGATCCCAGCGGGTGTGCAAGGAAGGCCCGGTATTTGATAAGGAGGTGCTGCTATGGGAAACCCTGTAGATATGAGCATAGAACTCGCCGGTGTTCGGCTGCAGAATCCGGTGATGCCGGCCAGCGGAACCTTTGGCTACGGTCAGGAATACAAGGATGTCTTTGACCTGAACAAGCTGGGTGCCCTGGTAACCAAAAGTATTACGAAGGAACCGCGCTACGGAAACGAGCTACCGCGAATTGCGGAATGCACCAGCGGAATGCTGAATTCCATCGGCCTTCAGAATCCGGGGTTGGAGCATTTCCGGGAAGTGGATCTGCCGGAGCTTCGGAAGATTTACCGGGGACCGATTGTTGCGAATATCAGCGGTTTCAGCGTGGATGAGTACCGGGAGGTTGCCGCGAAGGTGGACCGGGAAGAGCAGGTGGAGATTCTGGAAATCAATATCAGCTGTCCGAATGTGGATCACGGCGGTTCCGCCTTCGGTTCGAATCCGAAGCTGTCGGAAGAGATTACACGGGCGGTTCGGGACGTGACAAAAAAACCTATTTTTATGAAGCTGACTCCAAATGTGCTGGACATCACCGAGATTGCGAAGGCGTGCGAAAGCGGCGGTGCCGACGGCATCAGCTTGATTAATAACTTCAAGGCTATGCGGATTGACTTGAAGACTCGGAAGACCATTACGTCCAAGACGTATGCCGGCCTGTCCGGTCCGGCGATTCGCCCGATTGCGATGCGCATGGTGAACGAAGTGTACCACGCATGCAAATTGCCGATTATCGGAATCGGCGGAATTTCCTGTGCCGACGATGTGCTGGAAATGATTATGGCGGGCGCGACGGGCATCGAAATCGGTTCCGCCAATCTGGTGGATCCGTGGACGTGCCAGAAGACCATCGATGCGCTGCCGAAAAGAATGAAGGAACTGGGTATCCGTAACCTGGAAGAAATCAGAGGAGTAGTATAGAGATGACACCAACAATTATGATTGCGTTGGATTTTCCAACAGGACAGAAAGCACTGGAATTCTTGGATCGGTTCCAAGAGCCGGTATTTGTAAAGGTGGGCATGGAGCTGTATTACAGCGAAGGTCCGTCCATCATCGAAGAAATCAAGAAGCGGGGCCATCGGATTTTCCTGGACCTGAAGCTTCACGATATTCCGAACACCGTGAAAAGCGCCATGAAAGTACTGGCGAGACTGGGTGTGGATATGACCAACGTTCACGCCGCCGGCGGCATCAAGATGATGCAGGCCGCGAAAGAAGGTCTGATGGAAGGCGTTCAGGAGCGGGGCGGCTCGGAGATTCCGATGCTGATTGCCGTAACTCAGCTCACCTCCACCGATGAGGAGATGATGCATCAGGAACTTCTGGTGAACGGTGAGATGGAAGACGTGGTGGTTCACTATGCAGAAAATGCTCGGAAAGCCGGTCTGGACGGAGTAGTTTGCTCCGCCTGGGAATCCCCGATGATTCATGAGCGGGTGGCTTCCAATTTTCGGACGATTACACCTGGAATTCGTCTGGCAGGAGATGCCAAGGGAGACCAGAGCCGTGTGGCAACGCCGGCAAAGGCCAAAGCTTTGGGATCGGACTATTTGGTTATTGGAAGAAGTATTACAAAGGCAGCCGACCCGGTCGCTGCATATGCGAGATGTAAGGAGGACATGGGAAATGAGTAAGGAAATTGCAAAAGGTCTGTTGAAGATTCAGGCTGTTTTTCTGAGACCGAACGAACCCTTCACTTGGGCCAGCGGAATCAAGAGCCCGATCTACTGCGACAACCGTCTGATTCTGACGGATCCGGAAGTTCGGAACACCGTAGAGAATGAGATGGCCAGAGTGGTAAAAGAAAAATATCCGGAATGCGAGAAGCTGATGGGAACCAGCACCGCCGGAATTGCTCACGCTGCAATCGCCGCACATATTCTGGATATGCCGATGGGTTATGTTCGCGGCAGCGCAAAAACCCATGGCCGGAACAATAGAATTGAAGGAAAGCTGGAAAAGGGAGATAAGGTGGTCGTTATTGAAGACCTGATTTCTACCGGCGGTTCCTCCATCGAGGTCGTAGAAGCTCTGAGAGAAGCCGGAGCAGATGTCCTTGGCGTAATCAGTATTTTTACCTACAACACCAAAAAGGCAGACGAGAAGTTTGCGAAAGCGAATGTGGAGAAATACAGCCTGTGCAGCGTGGAGACCATGATTGACACAGCGGTAGAAGAAGGTTACATTCAGGCAGATGAAGGAGAGGGAATCATTTCATGGCTAAGAGAGATCTAATCAACATTACGGACCTGACCCAGGAAGAAGTTGGCGAGATTCTGGATCTGGCAGACGACATGGTTGCGCATCCGGAGAAGTATTACGAGGAATGCGCCCATAAGAAAATCGCTACGTTATTCTATGAACCGAGTACCCGGACGAGACTGAGTTTCGAATCGGCGATGCTGGAACTGGGCGGTAATGTGATCGGTTTCGCCTCGGCAAACAGCAGCTCGGCGTCCAAGGGCGAAAGTGTCAGCGATACCGTAAAGGTTATCGAGTGCTACGCAGACATCATTGCGATGAGACACCCGAAGGAAGGTGCGGCGCTGGTGGCATCCAATGCCTGCAGCGTTCCGGTCATCAACGCGGGTGACGGCGGACACTTCCATCCGACTCAGACGCTGACGGACCTGTTCACCATTCGGAAGGAATTCGGCCGAATCGATAATATTCGAATCGGATTCTGCGGAGACCTGAAGTTCGGCCGGACGGTACACTCTCTGATTGAAGCCCTGCTTCGTTTCGAAGGGGTGGAAATCGTTCTCATCTCGCCGGATGAGCTGAGGCTTCCGAAATACAACAAGGAAAGTATGACGGAAGCCGGCATAAAATGGACGGAGACCACCAGTCTGGAGGATGCGATTTCGGATCTGGATGTTCTCTACATGACCCGTGTTCAGCAGGAGCGTTTCTTCAACGAAGAGGATTACATTCGTTTGAGAGATACCTACGTTCTGGACCGGGCTAAAATGAAATTGGCCAAGGAAAAGATGATCGTAATGCATCCGCTGCCTCGTATTAACGAGATTTCCGTGGATGTGGACCGGGATCCGAGAGCGGTGTA
The DNA here is from genome assembly GCF_029224645.1 of Mogibacterium kristiansenii. Classification (NCBI taxonomy): domain Bacteria; kingdom Bacillati; phylum Bacillota; class Clostridia; order Peptostreptococcales; family Anaerovoracaceae; genus Mogibacterium; species Mogibacterium kristiansenii. Next base: position 26,025 of record NZ_JAQXUZ010000019.1, on the reverse strand, counting down.
CTTCAAACAGGTTCGGAACGGCAAAGACGTTCGGAAAGCTCTGATTGCAACGCTGCTTAGATGGAAGGAGGAAATGTGATGAATATTGACGGTGTAAGCACCGGAATTGTTTTGGATCATATCCAGGCAGGCAAATCCCTGCTGATCTATCAACTTCTGGAACTGGAGAATCTGGATTGTTCCGTTGCGGTGATTCAGAACGCACGGAGCGGAAAATACGGCAAGAAGGACATCATCAAAATCGATCAGCTCATTGATCTGGACTTCGATGTGCTGGGTTATGTGGACCCGAACATCACGGTGAATATCGTGAAGGACGGAAAGATGGTGGACAAGAAGCATATGGCGTTGCCGGAACGACTGACAAACGTCATTCAGTGCAAGAATCCGAGATGCATCACATCCATCGAACGAGGTGTGCCGCAGCGGTTCCGCCTGGTGGATCCGGAGCGGAGAGTGTATCGCTGTGAGTACTGCGATACGGAGCACGTAGCGAAGAGATAAAAGCAGACCCGGAAATCCATTGCAGATGCGGTGGATTTCCGGGTTTTCGATTGGAGTTATTCTTCCGAGTCCTTTTCGTAAAGGGTTTCGTAGGTGGTTTCAATGCCGTTGGCAATGGCCTTGGCATTGCCGGACAGGTTGCTGTCAAAGCGTTGGTTATCGGATTCATTGGAAATGAATCCCACCTCAATGATGCAGGACGGCATGGAGGAGTATCGATTCTCGGAATAATTGTCAGAAGCATCCGGTAATGTGCCGGTGCCGATTTTTCGGTAGGTAAAGCCTTCTTTCTCCAGATTGCGGAGTATGTTGTCCGCCAGAAGGGTGGCAGAGGAATTCCCTCCGGAGTGAATCCAGGCCTCCACACCTTGACCTTCTCCGTCGGACTGGTTCCGGTGGAGGGAAACCATCAGCTTAGCTTCTGCCTCGTTGGCCATCTCAGCTCGCTCCGGGCGGTCCACGTTCACGTCATCCGTTCGGGACATCACCACTTTAAAGCGTTTTCGCCGGAGGTATTTCCGAACCTTCAAGGCCAGCTCCAGGGTGTCATTCTTTTCCTTGCGTCCCAAAGCCTCTGCGCCGGGATCCTCACCGCCGTGTCCCGCATCGATAAAGATGACGCCGCGGGTCTGGAACAAAGTGAAGATGCCGCCGCCGGTGCTGAAGGAAAAGCCCAGAATTCCGGCAAGGAAAACCAGGCAGATGGCTAAAGCAATCCGTTTCTTTCTTCTCTTTCGCTCTTTTTCTTTTTGCTTTCTCCGGAGAATAATCTGCCGGATTTCGTCGTCGGTAATCTGTACGGACATAAACGCTCCCTTGAAGTATTTTTTTATGAAAATCAGTACGTATATTGTAGCTTGATTCGGTGACGGTTTCAAGGATTCTCGGTAAAACCCGAGTTGCATATGATGTCAAAAATGATATAATATATTCTGTATAATTAGTTAGAAAACTGTATAAGCAGGAGTAGATATATGTATGCATTAACGGCAAAATCCATGAAATACATGGACGAATACACGATGGACAAAGGTGTTCCAAGTTCCGTGCTGATGGAAAATGCATCCCGAGGTGTGGTGAACGAAATTACGGAGCGCTTTCCGGATACCAATACGCGGGTTCTGGTTATGTGCGGACCGGGAAATAACGGCGGAGACGGAGTGTGCGTTGCTCGCTGGCTCCTTCATTTGGGCTATTCCGTCACACTCTATTTTGTGGGAGATCCCAACCGCACTTCTAAAGAATTCCGGCGCCAGATTCGGATTATTTCCTCCATGTTCCCGGATTTGAAAATCTACGGAACGGAAGATGCGGCGGAAAGCCTGAAGGCGCTGCGTTCGGAATACGACGTTCTGGTGGACGGTATATTCGGAACCGGACTCAATCGCCGCTTCGGAAATAATTTTGTGAAGTTCCTGGAGTATGTGAATTCCAAGAAGGGCTACAAAGTGGCCATCGACATTCCGTCGGGACTGAATGCCACCACTGGTCAGATTATGAACGCGGTATTCCGGGCCGACCTTACCGTAACCATGGGAAATTACAAGACCGGTCTGTTCTTCTGCGAAGGACGAAAGGTTTCAGGCGAGGTAAAAGTAGTAGACATTGGTCTGGCGAAACGAGGATATCGGGATATTCCGGATCGTATTTTCGTGTGCGACCGGGAGTTCTTCCGAAAAACCAAGGATATGGCACTGATTCCGAGAACGGAGGTTTCCCATAAGGGCACCTACGGAACCGTGGGAATCGTGGTGAGCCCGGGTAGCATGATGGGGGCGGCGATGCTTTCGGCAAAAGCTTCCTACAGAGCGGGCTGCGGGCTGGTAAAGATTTTCTGCCCGAACAAATTCACCGGTTTCTTCAATGTATCCATCCCGGAAGCGGTAGTGGTGCCGTACAAGACGGACGATGTAATTGGAGCGCTGGATGATTTTGTGGAAAGCGTAGACGTGGTCCTGGCGGGACCGGGCATGAAGGAAGATGCAACCGGACGCCTGATTATCAAAGAAATCCTGGCACAGGAGACTCCGGTGGTGCTGGATGCGGGTGCACTGAACCTGATTTCCAAGAATCTGAAGCCGTTCCGTAAAAGAAAATGCCCGTGCATCATCACGCCGCACGTGGGTGAGATGGCGCGGCTCTGCGGAGAAGACATCCAGGTGATTGAAAAAAATCGAATCGGCTTTACAAAGAAGTTCTCGGAGCTATACCGGGTGAGCATGGTGGTGAAGTCCGACGTGTCGCTGGTTTCCCTGATTAAGGAAGATGGTACTCAGCGGCTGTACCTGAACGTCACCGGCAATTCCGGTCTGGCGACGGCGGGATCCGGGGATGTGCTCTCCGGGGTAATTGCATCCCTGATTGCTCAGGGCAATTCGGAGAACAACAGCTTGCTGTACGGCGTGATGATTCACGGCATGGCGGCGGATAAGTTTGCAGTGGACGAGGATTCCCGCCGGAAGATGATGGCCGGAGACATCGTCGAAAGTATTTTCTAAGGAGTTGTGAAATTTCTTTAAAAAATCACTTGCAGAAATAGATTGATGATGATACAATTACAATGTTATGGACGATTCTGTTCCATTTACATTCTGAGTACGGTAGGAGGTGAAATCGGAATATGGCACAGGTTATCGTTAGAGAAAACGAAAGCTTAGAGAGCGCTCTTAAGAGATTTAAGAGATCTTGCGCTCGCGATGGCGTTATGTCTGAGCTCAGAAAGAGAGAGCACTACGAGAAGCCAAGCGTAAAGCGTAAGAAGAAATCCGAAGCTGCTAGAAAGAAAGCCAGAAAGTATTAATCTGGTAAAGGAGGTATTCAATGGGTCTTAAGGAACAATTGCTTACCGATTATAAGGAAGCGATGAAGGCGCATGACAGCACCCGGAAGGAAACCGTTAATCTGATTCGTGCCGCGATTAAGCAACATGAAATCGATCAGCAGGTGACCCTGGAGGATGCCGACATCGTTCCGATTATTAAGAAACAGCTTAAGATGCGTACTGACGCGATTGCTGATTTCGAAAAGGCAGGAAGACAGGATTTACTCGATAGTTATAGAACAGAAATCGATATTCTGAAGCAGTATTTGCCGGAGGAAATGTCGGAGGAAGCCGTTCGCGCCGCTGTGGAGCGAATTTGTGAAGAATCCGGATTGGACCGCTCGATGAAGAGTATGGGTCCGATGATGAAAGCCGCTATGGCAGAGCTGAAAGGCCAGGCAGACGGTGCTGTCGTCTCGAAGGTTGTTAAAGAATACTTAAGTGAAAAGTAGCTATCAGAAGGGGCTGCTGCACAATGGTGCGGCGGTCTCTTTTTTATTTTTTTGGATTTCTCCGGCCGCCGGGTGCCGATGCTGGCACTGGCATCGGTCTCCCTTCAAATCCTTACTTTTTCGGCTGTCCACCATACGAGGGCGTCCAAATTGAATGGCTTTCTTCAAGGTGCTCAATTTGTAAAAGTGTCCGCTTCTATGGGTACACTATAGTACGTACAACCTCTAATTTGTGACTCTTTCAAGAAATTTCAAGAAATCGGAAGAAATTGACGACGAAACGCTCTCCCCCGAGGTTCCGTCGTCAATTTCCCCGCGGCCGCCGGGTGGATTAGAGTTAAATGCCCGGAGGAGAGGATGGGATGAGATCTCGGAAGCAGGAAATTCGGGTTGGAAGAAGCGGTTTTGAATCTTTGCCGAACTTGTATTAGAGCTATTTGGACAGAAAACAATTAGATTGACGACAGACGGTTCAGGAGCGGGGGTCTGTCGTCAATTTTTTGTGGGCCGAATACAGATTAGAGCAGCAGACGTGAGAAGAAGATTAGAATTGACGACGAAAGGAGGGAAATGTGGGGGTTCGTCGTCAATTCTTTCCTTCCGGAATTACAATGATGAGAAGAGATGCACGAAGGGCGGAGCGGTTCTTTCGTGCATCTCTTTTCATCTGAGCGTGTCCCGGGTGTAAGCCGGGGCACCGGCGGAAAACGCCTTATCGCCGGCTCGCCGACAGGCGCCTTTGCTCCCCGCCGCCCGCAAAGGCATACGGCTTCGTTTCGGGGAGCAAAATCTTCACAGAGGGCGGCGGCGTAAATCGTCCTATTGCCGGCGTGCCGGCCGCGGACTTTGCTCCCCGCCGCCCGCAAAGGCATACGGCTTCGTTTCGAGGAGCAAAATCTTCACAGAGGGCGGCGGCGGAAATCGTCCTATTGCCGGCGTGCCGGCCGCGGACTTTGCTCCCCGCCGCCCGCAAAGGCTTACGGATTCGTTTCGGGGAGCAAAATCTTCACACAGGGCGGCGGCGGAAAACGCTTAATCGCTGGCGTGCCGGCCGTCGCCTTTGCTCCCCGCCGCCCGCAAAGGCTTACGGCTCCGTTTCGGGGAGCAAAAAGTTCACAGAGGGCGGCGGCGGAAAACGCTTTATCGCCGGCTCGCCGGCCGCCGCCTTTGCTCTCCGCCGCCCGCAAAGGCATACGGCTTCGTTTCGGGGAGCAAAAAGTCCACACAAGGCGGCGGCGGAAAACGCCTTATCGCCGGCTCGCCGACAGGCGCCTTTGCTCCCCGCCGCCCGCAAAGGCTTACGGTTTCGTTTCGGGGAGCACAAAGTTCACAGAGGGCGGCGGCGGAAAACGCTTAATCGCCGGCTCGCCGGCCGCCGCCTTTGCTCCCCGCCGCCTGCAAAGGCTTACGGCTTCGTTTCGGGGAGCAAAAAGTTCACACAGGGCGGCGGCGGAAAACGCTTAATCGCCGGCGAGAATCCCATTCCTTCGGTGCCGGTAAGCGCGGCGGCGGCACAAAATGAAAAAGGGTATTGACATAATATGAATATATGATAATATACTCATATGAACAAACGATAATATGTATTGAAGGAGTGAAGACATGACGAAACGAAAATATCAGGAAGAGAAGGGAGCCCGAATCGGAGGCATCAATGAGGATGAGTTGATGGATTTGGCGGATCTGTTCAAGATGTTTGCGGATTCCACACGAATTAAGATACTGGTCGACCTGTCTCAGGGAGAGAAGAGCGTGTCGGAAATCTGCGAGGATCTGGAAATGAATCAATCGGCGGTCTCTCATCAGCTGAAAATCCTTCGAAATGCCAAGCTTCTTTGCACTCGCCGGGAGGGGAAGTCCATGATCTATTCTCTGGCGGACGACCACGTAAGTACGATTATCGCAATGGGCAAAGATCACATCGAAGAGTAACGAGGAGGTTATCATGAAGAAGAAATTTAAGTTGGATGAAGTGGATTGTGCAAACTGCGCGGCAAAGATGGAGGATGCCATCCGCAAAATTGACGGTGTTAAAGAGGTATCGGTCAATTTCATGACCCAGAAGATGACGCTGGAAGCGGAGGATGACTCCTTCGAAGCGATTTTGGATGAAGCCTGCAAGGTGATTGCCAAGGTCGAGCCGGACTGTGAGGTTATTCGGTAGTTTGTTTTTATAGAAGATCATTCTGAGGACGAGGGTATGAGCAAGAGATTAAAAAGACAACTGAAGCAGATTCTGATTGGCTTATCCATCTTTGCGGTTTTGATGGTGGTGGAGCACACCTGCGGTTTTCCGGGGATTTTGGGTACCCGGTGGGGCGAGTTGGTGCTGTATTTAATTCCGTATCTGATTGCCGGTAGGGACGTGGTAAAAAAATGTTTTCTCGGCATAAAGAACCGGCAGCTGCTGGACGAGTGTTTTCTCATGACCCTGGCGACGGTGGGCGCTTTTGTGACCGGTGAAAACAGCGAGGCGGTTGCGGTGATGCTGTTCTACCAGGTGGGTGAATGGTTCCAGAGCTACGCGGTAGGGAAATCCAGAAGATCCATTACGGAGCTGATGGACATCGCCCCGGATTTTGCCAATGTGGAGAGAGCCGATGGATCCATCGAGGAAGTGGATCCGGAGGAAGTGCAGATTGGGGACACCCTGGTGATTCGTGCCGGGGAGAAGATTCCGGTGGACGGCACGGTGTTGGAGGGTCAGAGCATGGTGAACACATCGGCTCTTACCGGAGAATCGGTGCCGCGTTCGGCGGTTCCGGGAGATCAGATTATTTCCGGATGTATTAACGGCGAAGGTCTCCTGAAGATTCGGGCGGAGAAAAAGTACGAGGATTCAACCATGGCTCAGATTCTGGAGCTGGTGGAAAACGCGTCCTCCAAGAAGTCGAAGACGGAGAATTTCATCACCCGGTTCGCTCGGTACTATACGCCAATCGTGGTGGCCGGTGCGGTGATACTGGCCCTCATTCCGCCTATTTTTACGGGCAACTGGATGAATTGGATGATGCGTGCCTGCACCTTCCTGGTAATCTCCTGCCCGTGCGCTTTGGTCATTTCCGTGCCCCTGTCTTTCTTCGGCGGCATCGGAGCGGCGTCGAACATCGGCGTGCTGGTAAAGGGCTCCAACTATTTAGAACAGATGGCGCATTTGGACACGGTGGTTTCGGACAAAACCGGCACACTGACGGAAGGCGTTTTTCACGTGACTCGAGTGGTTCCGGCGGAAGGTGTTTTGGAAGAAACGATGCTTCGGAACGCCGCCATCGTGGAAAGCTTGTCTACCCATCCTATCGCCAAATCCATTCAGGCAGCGTACACCGAAGTTTTGGAGCCGGGGCTGGCACGGGATGCGCGGAATATCTCCGGTCAGGGCCTCATTGCGAAAGTAGGTGATTCCACGGTCTACGTGGGAAATAAACGGCTGATGGAGGAGAACGGAATCGACTACCGAGAGATTCAGGACGGAGAGTCCACCGTCGTCTACGTGGCGGCGGACGGCAAATTCCAAGGGGCCATTCTCATCTCCGACGAGATTAAGGATAGTGCGGTAAAAGCAATTCGGGAGATGAAGCAGGAGGGCGTCCGGCACGTCGTGATGCTCACCGGAGACCGGAAGGGAATTGCGGAAGCGGTTGCCGAGAAACTGTCCGTGGATGAATTCCGGGCGGAGCTTCTGCCGGCGGACAAGGTGCAGGCAGTGGAAGAACTGTTGGCACGGATGTCCGGCGACAAGAAAGACGGCAGCAACGGCAAGAAGAAGCTGGCATTTATCGGGGACGGAATCAACGACGCGCCGGTGCTTTCCCGGGCGGATGTTGGAATTGCCATGGGCTCCATGGGTTCCGATGCGGCCATTGAAGCTGCGGACGTGGTCATCATGGATGACGATATCGGCAAAATCCCGCGCACCATTCGAATTGCCCGGCAGACGGTGGGCATCGCTTACCAGAACATTGCTTTCGCACTGTTTATCAAGATTCTGTTCTTGATTCTGGGTGCTTTGGGCATTATCGGAATGTGGTGGGCCGTGTTCGCCGACGTGGGCGTCGCTGTAATTTGTATTTTGAATTCCATGCGGATGTTGAAGCGAAAAGGGTTATAAATAAAGAAATATGGCGGCGGTGCCAAAGCGGTGAGAACCGGCTTTGGCACCGCTTCCTTTTGTGTGAAACGTTTGTTTCGCGAACAAATCATCCAAGCTTTAAGAATTCTTAAGAAATCTTAAGAATTGAAAAACCCTATCTTAATAGAATCTTAATACAAGCGTGATATAATAATGCCGATACTGAAAATGAAAGGTAAATACTATGGCATATAATGTTAATTCCTATTTTATCTTCCTGCCGGCGGTGGCACTCCTGTACCAGCTGGTGAAGAAGGAGCGGCGATGGTGGGTGCTGCTGGGGGCCAGCGTGGTATTTTTTTGGCTGATCAGCCGGCAGCTTATCCTTTGGGCGGTGGTGACCGCCGGGATTACCTACAGCATTGCGGGATGGATTGACCGCACACAGGTTCAGATTAAAGCCATTGACCGTTCGGAGAAGGAACGGCGAAACGCTCTGAAGGAGAAATCCCGGAAGATTCTGCAGCTGGGACTGCTGGGGACCGTGGGCATCCTGGTGGCACTGAAATATACTGCTTTTACCGTGGAGACGACGATGCAGGTGGTTCGATATTTTGGCGGGAATGGAAATTTCAGCGTGGGGCGGATTCTAGTTCCCATCGGGATTTCGTTCTATACCCTGCAGGCGGTGAGCTATTTGCTGGACGTGTACTGGAAGCGGGAGAAGGCGGAATCCAATTTCTTTAAGCTGTTCCTGTTCCTGATCTTCTTCCCGACGGTGATGGAAGGTCCGATTCTTCAGTGGAGCGACACGAAGGACACGCTGTATAGCGGCGAACCGATTCAGGGAGAGAACCTGGGGCTGGGATGCTTCCGGATTATTTGGGGACTTTTTAAAAGAATGATCGTCTCGGACCGATTGAACACGGCGGTGCTGATGCTGTATCGGCCGGAGGCGCACTACAGCGGATTCATGATCGTGTTGACGGCGGTGGTTACCACCATTCAGCTGTATCTGGAATTCTCCGGTACCATTGATATCGTCATCGGATCGGCACGGATTTTCGGGGTGAAGCTGCCCGAGAATTTCCGTCAGCCCTTCAAGGCTAAGAGCGCCGCGGAGTTCTGGCGGAGATGGCACATCACCTTGGGACGCTGGTTCAAGAACTATATTTTCTATCCGGTCACCACTTCTTCGCTGGTGAAGAAATGGGGAAAGTACGGACGGAAACATTGCGGAAAATACATCACCATGGTGGTCACCAGCGCGATGGCGCTGTTCCCGGTGTGGATGCTGAACGGGCTTTGGCACGGACCGAAGTGGCCGTACATCCTGTACGGAGTGTACTATTTCATCATTCTGCTGGCGGAAGTGGCATTGGAACCGCTGGGCGAGAAAATGCGGCGGCTGATTCACGTGTCCGATGACAACCCGATTATTCAGAAGTGGCATATGGTCCGCACCTGGGTGATCATCGTCATGGGCGAGATGCTGTTCCGGGCGGAATCCTTTGGGCAGTTTCTGTCCATGTGCCGCAATATGTTCCGGGGACCGTTCATCAGCGACAACCTGGCCACCTCCATGCTGAGCCTGAAACTGGATCCGGGGGACTGGTTCGTGGTCATTGTGGGAACCGTTCTGGTGTTCATCGTGGACGACCTGCTGGAAAAGAAGCCGGATCTCTTCGAGCGTTTTCCGAAGATTCCCACCTTCTGGCGGTGGAGCGTGTATTACGGATTGATTGTTTTTATTATCGTATTCGGAGCCTACGGGGCGGGATACCAGACCGTGGATCTGATCTATGCGGGATTCTAGAAAGGAGGAGGAACCTATGAAAAAACAAAAGCATATGATGAGAACATGTCTGTTCCTGGTGATTCTGTTTCTCCTGATTTTCCTCCCGGGTTTGGTGTTGACCCCAAAGGTGGTCATGAAATATCACCTGGGCGCCGGCAGAAATGCGGTGTATTCCCGCATTGCCAACGAACCGAAGAATACCATCGATGTGCTGGTGATGGGAGACAGCGAGAGCTACACCAGCATTTCCCCCATGAAGATTTGGAACGAAACCGGATACACGGTCTACGCGGCAGGACAGCCGGGGGCCAATCTGGCGGATACCCGGAACGTGCTGAAGACTGCGTTGGAATCTCAGAAGCCGAAGGTCATTCTGCTGGAAACCCACAGTTTATTCCGAAACCGGAAGAGCCAAGCCTTCCGGAAGCAGTCGGCCCTGGCGGAAAAATTGTATAATGCCTTTCCGGTGCTGCGTTACCACAACAGCTGGAAACAGGTATTTCCCCAGAAGATGCACGCCACCTATAAGGGGTTCGGCATCAGCAGCAAGGTTCGGCCGTACACGGGACCGGCGGATTACATGAATCCACCGGAGGGGGTACCGACGGTCAATTCGAAGGACAAGGATAAGGTTCAGAATACCATCAGCAAGGCCAATCGCCGGGATTTTGACGCAATTCGGAAGACCTGTGAGAAGCACGGAATCCAGCTGATTCTCTATTCCGCACCGTCCCCGAAGAACTACAACATTCAGCGGTGCAACGCCCTGGCAAAGCTGGCGAAGAAAACCAACGTCCCGTATGTGGACTTGAATCGCCGGGTAAAAGAACTTCAGATCGATTGGGCAACGGATACCAGGGACCGGGGAGATCATTTGAACATCTCCGGCGCCATCAAAACCACCGGTTACCTTCGGGACTATTTGGTTCAGAACTGCAACCTGGAGGATCGCCGGAACGACCCCCTAATTTCCGCCAAGTGGAATCGAATATATGGCAACTATGAGATTGCCGAGAAGAAAAAGATGAAGAAAATCAACGGGGATGATACCATGAATTCTTTGGAGAATCTGCTGGCGGAAGGCGGAACGAAAAAAGAGGTTCAAGATTAAGATAAGGAAAAAGATATGAAGAGAAACATCGATAATGCGAGTAAAACCATTTTGGACATCTTTGAGAATACCGCAGTGATTCACGGAAAGCGTTTGGCGGCGAAGGATCCGGTTCGGGAGCTCACCTATGGCGAACTGTTTGAACAGGCCCAGCGCATGGCGGCGGAAGTGGGAGAAATCCTGTATCCGGAAGAGGATGGGGAGGTGGAGACCGGTTTTCCAATTGCCATCCTGGCGGAGAAGAGCTGCAGTGAACTGGCGGCGGTTCTGGCTTCCATCTATGCGGGGAGCTTCTACGTTTGCATCAACCCGGAGCAAACGGAAAGTCGAATTTCTTCCATTTTAAACGTTCTGGAGCCTCGCCTGGTCATCGTGGAAGACAAACAGACGGAAAAACTCTCCCGGGCGGGGTACGAAGGAAAAACCCTGTCCCTGGATGCCTTGGTTGAAAAGGCGAAAGCAGGAAATACGTCGGAAGCGGCCATGATGAAGCTGATAAAGATTCGCCGGAAAATTCGGAGCACCGATCCCTTGTACGGTATTTTTACCTCCGGGTCCACGGGAACGCCGAAATGCGTGCTGGTGGAACAGCAGTCCGTGATGGACTTTATCCGGCATTTTGTGGAGATTTTCGAATTCACGGAAGAGGATGTCATCGGCAACCAGGCGCCCTTTGACTTTGATGTATCGGTAAAAGATATCTATTCCGCTTGGATGACCGGGGCCTCTTTGCTCCTCATTCCGCGGGAATACTTCTCCACGCCGCCGCGGCTGCTGGATTACATCTGCGACAATCACGTAACCAATCTGACCTGGGCGGTATCGGCGCTGTGCATCATTTCCGGCCTGAAGGGATTCGGGTACCGGGTGCCGACGGAACTGAAGCGGGTGATGTTCTCCGGTGAGGTGATGCCGATCAAGCAGCTCACCATCTGGCAGGAAAATCTGCCGGAGACGAAGTTTGTGAACCTGTACGGGCCGTCGGAAATCACCTGCAACTGCACCTATTTCCCAATCGAGCGCCGGTACGGGAAGGAAGAAAAGCTGCCTTTGGGAAAGGTGTTCCCGGGACGGAGTGTGGTGCTCTTGGACGAAGAGGACCGTCCGGTGAAGACGGCCGGTCTGCCCGGAGAAATCTGCGTGATGGGGGAATCCCTGGCGCGGGAATACTACCACAATCCGGAGCAGACGGCGAAGCATTTTGTCCGGTATACGGAGGACGACGGAACCACCCGACGGATGTACCGCACCGGGGACCTGGCGGTGCTGGATGAAAACGGAGAGATGGTTTTTGCCGGCCGAAAGGATTTCCAGATCAAGCATATGGGGCATCGAATCGAGCTGGAGGAAATTGAGCTTCAGATGAATGCGCTGGAAGGGGTGCGCCAGAGCTGCTGTTCCTACGATGCCAAAAGAAGCCGGCTTTCCGCCTATTACACCGGCGATGCGGCCGCTTCGGAGGTGCACCGGCAGCTGAAGGATAAGCTGCCGGCCTACATGGTTCCGTGGAAATTCCACCACGTCAAGGAATTTCACCTGAACAAAAACGGAAAAATCGACCGAAAGGTGTTGACAGAACTGGAGGAAACAGAATGATGCTTTCAGATAGAATAATCCGGGAGGCGGCGGAGCGATATCCCACCCCTCTGTATATTTTCAATACGGATGCCCTGTTAGAGCGGTTTCAATATTTTAGAAAACACCTGGGGGATGAAATCGGTTTGACCTACTGCATGAAAACCAATCCGTTTCTCACCGCGGCATCCCTTCCGGAAACCCAGCGAATTGAGGTGTGCTCCGACGGGGAGTTTCGGGTATGCCGAAGCCTGGGAATTCCCCCGGAAAAGCTCTTGATTTCCGGGGTGCTGAAACGAGCAGAGGATCTGGAAGAAATTCTGGATTACTGCGGGGACCGAGCGCTGTACACCGCGGAGTCCCCGAGTCAGCTGGAATTGCTGAACCGAATGGGAATCGAAGGGAATCTGGTGTTGAACGTTCTCCCGCGGCTCACAAACGGCAGCCAATTCGGAATGGATGAGGAGACCGTACTTTCCTTAATCCAAAGAAGGGCGGAATACAAGGGCGTGGAATTCCACGGAATTCATTTCTTCTCCGGCACCCAGAAACACCGCCTGGCGAAGCATCGGAAGGAACTGAAGAAGCTGGATGAATTCTTCCGAAGACTGGAAGAGGAAGCGGGTTTCCATGTGCCTATGCTGGAGTACGGAACCGGTTTCGGCGTGCCGTATTTCGAAGGGCAGGAAGAAGATGTGACATCGCCGGAGCAGCTTTCGGAATTTCGTGATATAATAACACAGATGAGCTGGAAAGGGGCGGTGACCCTGGAGATGGGGCGCGCTTTGGCGTACGATACCGGTTACTACATCACCAAGGTGTGCGACGTGAAGACCAATTCCGGAAAGAATTATGCCATCACCGACGGCGGAATTCACCAGCTCCACTACGACGGGCAGATTCGAGGCATGTACGTGCCGGAGGTAAAAGTACTTTCGGGCAAGCCGGAGGCGGCCGAATGTGCCGAGACGGTGCACTATTCCATCTGCGGATCCCTGTGCACCACCAACGATATCTTAATTGGCGACTATGCCTGCCGGCCGCTTCGGGAGGGCGATCTGATTGTTTTTACCCGAACCGGTGCCTATTCGGTGTACGAGGGCATGAGTCTGTTCTTGACCCACGAGCTGCCGGGCGTGGTGCTCTACAGCGAGAAAGAAGGTTTGGCAGAGGTGCGGAAGCAAATGCAGACCCACCCGCTGAACACCCCGGTGCGAAGCAATTAATTTAACGAATGACGCGTTACGCGAGAAAGAAGAAATACGATGAACGAATTACTGGAAATTTTGAATGAAATCGACGATACCATTGATTACGAAACGGAAACCGGCCTGATTGACGACCATCTGCTGGATTCTTTTGCGATTATCTCCCTGGTGAGCGAGCTGGAGGATGCCTTTGACATCTCCATCGATGCGGCGGAGATGACGCCGGAGAATTTCAACTCTGCGGCCAATCTGTGGAAGATGGTGGAAAGACTGCAAGAGGATGCATAAAGAATGGCTTACAGAATACTGGTTGCCGAGGACGATGGGGACATCGTTCAGGTGCTGAAGCTGTATTTGAATAATGAGGGGTATGAGGTTCTCCACGCTCCCAATGGGGCGGAGGCGCTGGAATTCATGGAGCAGCAGCCGGCGGACCTTTGTATCTTCGATATCATGATGCCTCGGATGGATGGATACGAGCTCATTCGGCGGGTGCGGGAGTTTTCGGCTGTCCCGATTATCGTTTTATCGGCGAAGCGAGAAGATGCGGACCGGATTGTGGGTCTGAACATCGGTGCCGACGATTACCTGGTAAAACCATTCAACCCTTTGGAAGTGGTGGCCCGGGTGCGTTCGGTGCTGCGGCGATGCTACGAGTTCGATAAGAAGCCGGATCCTTCCCTCTCGACCGATGCCGGAGAAGAAGGCGGCAGCCAACCGCTTCGGACCGAAGATGACATCCGGTTCGAAAACCTGCGGTTGGACAGAAACACTCGAAAGCTGTACGTGGATGAGGAAATCGTGTCCACCACCCCGGCGGAGTTCCGAATTCTGGAGCTCCTGATGAGCCATCCGGGAAGGGTGTACACCAAAATTCAGATATACGAATTTCTGAACGGAGAGTATTACATCAATGATGAAAATACCATAACGGTGCACATTTCCAATTTGCGGAAGAAGATCGAAGCGAACAAACGGGAGCCCCGTTACATCCAGACGGTGCGGGGCATCGGTTATAAATTCTGCGAGGAACAGAAGGTCAGCGATGAAGAAACTGAAAAGTAAAGAGGGAAGCCTGTATATGGTTTTCATGAAGGGTTTTATCCTTCTGTTTCTGGTGATTGTGGGACTTGCCGGAATTCTCTACGGGGTGAACTATTTCCTTCCGCGCCGGGTTGTGGTAATGCCGAAATCCTATGATATTGCGGATTACACCAATATTCTGGAAGAAGAGAAGTACGACCGGGTTCCGGTGACCAAGACATTCGGCAAGACCGGGTACCTGGAAATTCTGGACGAGAATGCCAAAGTCATCTATGATAGCCGCGGCAAAACCAACAAAAAATACCACAAAGATTCCCTGCGTTACATTTCCGAGATTTATCCGGATGTATATTACGGCGTTCAGCGCATCGGTTCCGGGTATCAGCTGAAGAAAAGCGGATACCTGATTTTTCAGTACCGTTGGAATGACGAATCCGAACAGTATCTTTCGGGAACCGCACTGCTGGATTCCAAGCGAAATGTAATCTATTCCAACATCAACCTGGGAAAAAAGCAGCTGACAAAGGATGAGATTCGATACCTGATAGAGAGTAACGATGGAGAAGACGTGTCCGGCAATATTCTTCAGAAATTTCCATTTACCACGTTGGACGGAAAAGCACGAACCGCACTGATTCACACGGAAAGCGTGGGAATGCAGCTGGGAAAAATATATTCCAAAATCTTCTTTATCAGTCTGCTGGTGTTCGTCCTGGCGGTCATCGTCACGATTCTGCTGATGGATCTGTACATCGTGAACAAGGTGCGCCGGCCGCTGGCCGACCTGGAACATGCCATTGCGAGATTCCGAGAAGGGGAGAGAAGTCCCATTGTTGACTATTCCGGACCGAGGGAGGTGACCACGGTTATCGACGCTTTTAACCAGCTGGAGGAGAAGCTGGTGGAAGCGGAGGAAAAGCAGCAGGCCCTCCGGAATCAAAAGCAGCAGATGCTAAGCGGCATTTCACACGATCTGAAGACGCCGATTACGGTAATTCGAGGATATGTGGACGCGATTCGGGACGGTTTGGTACCGCCGGAGGACCGGGACCGTTACCTGGCGATTATCGAGGAACGAGTGGATACCATGACAAATCTGATCAGCAGCCTGAGCGACTTCAGCATGCTGGAGCATCCGGATTTCGCCTATACCATGACGGAGGGAAATCTGGCGGAGTACCTGCGGGAATACATCGCCGGCAGATATCAGGAATTGAATATTCAAGGGTATTCCATGGAAGCGGACATTCCGGAGGAGAACATTCGAACCGCCTTCGACCATCATCAGCTGAATCGGGTGTGGGAGAACATCATCAGCAATTCGGTCAAATACACGCCGAAGGGCACCACCCTGTTCGTCCGTCTGATGAAATCCGCCGACGGAAAAAACATCATCATCCATATCGGCGACAACGGTCCGGGCATTCCGGAGCAGATGAAGTCGGTGCTGCTGGACCCCTTCGTGGTAGCGGAGCCGTCCCGGAGCAACGGTCAGGGGACCGGTCTGGGGCTGAGCGTGGCTCAGCGAATTGTAGAAGCCCACGGAGGTGCGATTTCCATTTTGAATGAGAAAGAGACCGCCCTTGCGGTGAGTGAATTTACCGGCAGCCGAGGAACACACGGATTGTTCTACCGGATTGTATTGCCGGTGAAGAAAGGAAGCAGAGAATGAGATATCCGGATATTACGGAAGGAAAATTCATCGACCGGCCCAATCGATTTGTGGCCCATGTGGAGATTAACGGGCATCCGGAAACGGTGCATGTGAAAAACACCGGGCGCTGCCGGGAACTGCTCCTTCCGGGAAGCCGCGTCATCCTGAACCATTCGGATAATCCCAACCGCAAAACCGCCTATGACCTGGTGGCGGTGTACAAGGAGTCCCTGGGTCTTGTGAATATCGACAGTCAGGCGCCCAATCAGGTGATGAAGGAGTGGCTGTCAGCACAGGGCTTCGATGTGATTCACCCGGAGTACACCTACGGAAACTCCCGAATGGATTTCTATATGGAACGGATGAAAGCTGCACAAAATACTTCGGAACGCTATCTTCTGGAGGTGAAAGGGTGCACTCTGGAAAAAGAAGGAATCGGCTATTTTCCGGATGCTCCGACTCTGCGCGGCGTAAAACATCTGCACGAACTGATAAAAGCTGCCGGCGAAGGGTACCATGCCATGCTGGCCTTCGTCATTTCCATGCCTAAAGTGACGAAGGTGCTGCCCAACGTGGAAACCCATCCGGAATTCGGAGAAGCCCTGACGGAAGCCAAGGCTGCCGGCGTTCAAATCCTGGAACTGCCGTGCAAGGTGACAGAAGACGGACTGGAAATTCGAAGCGATGCTCAGATTCGATAAATAGAGAGAGTGCGGGCATCTGCCACCGGATCTGAGCTTCGATAATTTATCATGTGCGTCCGCCCGCCGATAGCTTCGACCGGGCGGATGCCTGTCAGCATTCCGGAACGTCGGAAAATTTGAAAAATAATACTAAAAAACGTTGACAGGAAGAATGAAAAGTGATATCATATAAAAGACGTTGCGGAAGTGGCTCAGGGGTAGAGCATCGCCTTGCCAAGGCGAGGGTCGCGAGTTCGAATCTCGTCTTCCGCTCCATTTTTATTTTTTGGAAAATTCAGCAGAGCAGAGCAGAGCAGAGCAGAGCAAAGCAAAGCAAAGCAAAGCAAAGCAAAGCAAAGCAAAGCAAAGCAAAGCAAAGCAAAGGATTAGGATAGAGACTGTCCCCTCAATGTGCAAAGAGGACAGTCTCTACTGATTGATAGGGGAAAGGGAAATGTCGACAAGGTGTTGCGGGAGCAGCACCTTGCCGACAATTTTCGTTTTTTGGGGGAGATGGGAATTCCGGGAACCCGGGGCGGGTTCCCGGAATTGTCCGGTTGGAGGAAATCGGGGGCGTGGTGCCCGGCGACGAAGAAACAAGGGCTAGCGGGCGGTGAGGCACCACGCCCGTGACGCCGGAAGCCCATCCGGCTTCGTGGCACCAAATCGTCCGGCCATGCCATCCGGATCACGGCACCACGCCGCCCGGCCGGATGCCATCTCTAGTGTGCAAAACAACACAAAAACACCGGGAGCCGATAATGTGTCCTTTTGGACACCGATAATCGCTCCCGGTGCGGAATGCTCGCTTGCTACTTCACATGGAAAATCAGTTCGTAGCCTCGGCCGCCGTTCAGGTTGTTGTACGGCGTGCCGTCCCCGCGGTGATCCTTCGGATTTCCGTGAAGATTCTGAAGCCCGCTAATCATCAGTTTTCCCATGCCCATCTTTCCGTTGGTGCGCACATAGGTTCCTCCCATGCCGCCCTGAAGGGTGATGAATTTCGGACCGATAAGATCGATGCTGCCTTCCGCTTTCAGTGCCAGCGGATTGTTGGCATACGGCAGGATGTTCCCGTTCTCGTCCAGTGCCCGGAAGCGAACGGAAGCCACATCGTAGGTCTTGCCCTCGCGAAGCTCCGTTGCCGATACTCGGATTTCCAGGTCGTGCATCTTCATCGGAACGCGGGTAATGCTGGACACAACTCGGCCGTCCTTCACACCGTCAAAGCGGTACTCCGGAACCAGACCGGTATTTCCCAGAATGTACTTTTCGTAGAGACGGTTCAACGTACTTTCGTCCACGCTTTCGGTCTTCTTTCCGCCAAAGAACCCTTTCTTCTCACGAACTTCCATAAAGCTGCCGGTGCAGGCTTTGTGATTCAATTGGTTTCGAATTTCCTTCCGCTGCTCCTCGGTAAAATCAGATTCCGCTTCTAAACAGTTTCCGATAAAATCATCGATTCGAACCGGCATTCCCTTGGTTACTTCATATTCTTGAATCGGTTCTCCGTTACGATACGTGCGGAGAACATCCGCGTTGGTGTATGCGTACACATCCCCCAGAGAATGCATCGGATTTTCTCCGAAGGAGAGGGAAGAGGACAGCTCCAGTACCGGTACCTCGTCCCGGTAGATCTGATAGGCTGCGGCCGCCAGCTTCGGGTTCCGGAACATATCCATCACGCCGTGATAGCAGATGCGGTCCCCGCTGCCGTAATTCTGATGGGCATTGTAATCCGTCATGTTCCAGCCAAAACTGCCCAGAACATCCACGTGCTGCTCCACGTCGTGAAGGACGTTGGAATACAGCAGGGCCTGACCCAGTCGGCGTGCTTCACCATCGCCGGATTTTGCCGGATAGGAAACACCGCCAAAGGCCGAAATCAGGTACGGCTTCTCCATGTCCGAAACGACGTCGGATTTCCGGCGGCAGGCAGCGCCATTCAGACCTGCGGAAAAATCGTTATAGGCATACACATCTTCTGCCATGTGTTCCTTCGGTTTCCGGTGGACGCCGGTCGTCGCCCGATCCGGATCCAGCTTGCGTGCCAGCCCGGAGATTCGCCGATTGAAGTCATCGTCTTCTTCCGATTCGCCCACTCGAATGCTCCACAGGATGATGGAAGGGTGGTTCCGGTTCTGAAGAATCATCTCCTTCGTGTTCTGCAGTTCCTGATTTTTCCATTTGATATTGCCGATGTAGCGGGATCCCGGGATTTCACAGATGACCAGTAGTCCCAACTCGTCGCAGCGATTCAGGAAGGCCGGAGACTGCGGGTAATTTGCCGCCCGAACAGCGTTCACCCCCAGTTCGTTCTTCAGAATATTCGCATCCTCAATCTGCATGGAATCCGGCATGGCATAACCAACGTATGGGAAAGCCTGCGACCGGCAGAGCCCCCGAAGCTTGATTTTCTTTCCGTTCAGATAGAAGCCGTCTTTGCGGAATTCCGCTTCTCGGAATCCCACCCGGGTAATCACGGTGTCCACGACTTTCCCTTCTGCCAGCAGTTCCGTCCGAAGATCGTACAGAACCGGGTCATCCGGTTCCCAGCGCCGGATGCTTCCCATGGAGAAAGCCATGGTTCCTTTCGTGGCGGATACGTAGCCCACATCTGTATAGTCGTTATCGGATCCGTGCATGCGAATTCCCTGGCGAATCTGCACCGCCGGTTCCGGGTTGGCAACCTTCACCCGGCTGATGGCCTGCGCCCGACCTTTTGGAAAATGGGTGCGTACATACACGTCCTGAATGTGCATCTTTTCCTTGACATCCAGGTACACGTCCCGATAGATGCCGCCGTAGGCCAGGAAGTCCGAATGCTCTCCGAATGGCGGAATATTCAGGCTTTCCCGGGTGTCCAAAATGACACGGATGCGGTTGCTTTTACCGTATTCCACGTGGTTGGTGATATCAATGGTAAAAGCAGTATATCCGCAGCGATGTTCGTATACCGGCTCATCGTTGATGAACACCTCGGCGTTGTGTGCGGCACCTTCAAAGGTGAGAAGGAGGGTTTTGCCTTTCCACTCATCCAGGATGAACAGGGGACGCTCGTATTTGCAGCGCATCTGGCACTTGGATTCATTGAAATAGTGATAGGGAAATTCTTTGCATGTGTGGGGAATTCGAACCGACACGGTGGCATCGGTTTCCGCATCCTCCGTGAATTTCCACTCGTTGTTGAGATATTTTCTATCGTTCATTACTACGCCTCTTTTCAAATAACAATATAGTTTATTTTAGCACAGACGAAGGTCGGATTCCATTACTTCTGGCGTCCGCCTCGGAGACGATCCGAAGGGTCGAATCCGGTGAGTTCCCGTACCACCTCCGATGCGATGATTAGTCCGGCGGCTGCCGGTACGAACGGGGTGGAACCGGGAAGGCTGCGGCGAGTGGTTTCCTCCTCATCCTCGTAGGGCGGAATCGGGGCCTCCGTGGAATAGACCACTTTCAGTTTTCGGATGCCATCCTTTCGGAGTTCCCGGCGAATGACTTTCGCCAGCGGATCCATCTGGGTTTTGTAAATATCCGTAACCACCAGCTGGGTGGGGTCGAAACGGTTTCCGCATCCCATGGCGGAGATAACGGGTGTCCCCAGTTCGCAGCAGCGGCGGATGATGTCCAGCTTGGCGGTCACCGTGTCGATGGCATCGACAACGTAATCGAAGGCGCTGAAATCGAAATGATCGGCCTGTTCCGGCATGTAGAAGGTGCGGTGGGCGATCACTTGAATGTCCGGATTGATATCCCGAATTCGATTTGCCATGGCGGTCACTTTGACTTGCCCCACGGTGCTCCGGGTGGCGATAATCTGGCGATTCAGATTGGTCAAGGAAATATCGTCATTGTCGATGATCTCGATGGTGCCCACGCCGCTTCTGGCCAGTGCCTCCGCTACGTAGCCGCCGACGCCGCCCACGCCGAAAATGGCAACGTGCTTCTGCGCCAGGGTTTCCAATGCTTCCGGGCCCATCACCCGTGCCGTCCGTGAATTCTGATGTATCATTCCATTCCTCCTGATTTCAATCTTCTTAAATTTTACAAATTTTTTCCTCATCATGCAATGTGTCTTTACAGAATTCCATCAGAAATGCTAATATATAAGGTATTAAAAAAGGAGAATAAAAAATGAGCGTATATATTGGATGCCATCTGTCCTCGGCAGGTGGTTTTGAAGAAATGGGAAAGCGGGCACTGGAGATCGAGGCGGATACCTTTGCTTTTTTTACACGAAATCCTCGAGGGGGTAAAAGCAAAAAGGCAGATCCGGAGGATGCGGCAAAGCTTCGGGAAATCATGGCGCAGAACGGATTCGGAAAGCTGGTGGCGCACGCCCCTTATACCATGAATGCCTGCTCTAAGGACGAGCGGGTTCGGGAGTTTGCCCGAATGTGCATGAAGGAGGATCTGGAGAAGATGGAGCTTCTCCCTGGAAATTACTATAACTTTCATCCCGGCAGCCATGTGGGGCAGGGCGCAGAGAATGGAATTCGGATGATTTCCGATACCCTGAACGAAGTGCTTTGGGAGGAACAGAAGACCACCGTACTCCTGGAGACCATGGCGGGAAAGGGCAGCGAGATCGGAAGCCGCTTTGAGGAATTGGCAGAAATTATTCGGAAAGTGAATCTGAGCGATCATGTGGGTGTTTGCCTGGACACCTGTCACGTAAACGACGGAGGATACGATATCGTGAACCATCTGGACGAGGTGCTGGAGGAATTCGACCGGTGCATCGGGCTGTCGAAGCTGAAAGCGCTTCACATCAACGACAGCATGAATCCGCTGGGGGCCCACAAAGACCGGCACGCCCGGATTGGAGAGGGAGCCATCGGAAAAGAGGGAATGGTAAAGATTCTCTGTCATCCGGCACTGCAGGGGCTTCCGTGTATTTTGGAAACCCCGCAGAAGGATCTGCAGGGATATGGCGCGGAAATCCGAATGCTTCGGGAAGCCATTCGGGAAAGAAATTTCGAGAAGGAGGAAAACCGTTAAGTGAATTACTACGAACTTCAAATTGAAACCGCCGGGCCCGGTGTGGAACTGGTGGAAAACGAATTGACGGAACTGGGCATCACCCAGTTCGCAGTGGACGACCCCAATCTGGACATACAGATGATGGATGAGGCCTGGGGTACCGAGTACGTGGACCGGGAGGAAATATTGGCACGGAAGGACCGCAGCGCCACGGTAACCGTTTACACCGAAACCTTAGAGGAAGCGGAGGCGATTTGCCGAAAGCTTCAGGATTGGATGCCGGCGGTTCGGAACCGCTTGGCTTCCGGCGTATACGGAGAGAATTTGAATGCGGACTCACTGGGAAGCGGAAAGATAAGGCTGACCCTTCGGGGAGATGAGGAATGGAAGGACAAGTGGAAGGCCTACTTCAAGCCCACAAAGATTACGGAACACATCGTGGTCTGTCCGAGTTGGGAGGAATACGAACCGGCATCGGACGAGGAAGTGGTGATTTCCATCGATCCGGGTATGGCCTTCGGAACGGGAACTCATGAAACCACCGCCCTCACCACATTGCTGATGGAGAAATACCTGAAGCCGGGTGAGAAGGTGCTGGATGTGGGCTGCGGAAGCGGCATCCTGTCCATCATCGCGGCGCGCCTGGGTGCATCCCGGGTGCTGGGCATCGATATCGACGACGAAGCGGTCACCGCATCGGAAGAAAACGGCGAACGGAATGGCGTGATGGACATCGCCCGCTTCCAAATGGGAGATTTGACGGAAGGGGTGGATTTCCAAGCGGACGTGGTGGTGGCCAATCTGCTGACCCATCTGGTGCTTCGCCTCAGTCCGGATATTCCGAAGCACATGCTTCCGGGCGGCCGATACGTTACCTCCGGCATTTTAGTGGATCAAGAGGTGTCGGTTGTGCAAGCATTGGAAGAACTTGGTTTTACCGTACTGGAAACTGCAGAAAAAGGAGACTGGTGCTGCATCGCCGCCCGTCTGTAAATAAATTTCGTGTTGATAAAACAGCGCGGATGGAATATTATTGAACAAAGACTAGAGTAAAAGGAGATTAAATTATGCCTATTAAAGTACCGAACGATCTTCCGGCGATAGATACGCTGACAAAGGAAAACGTATTCGTGATGACGGATACCCGGGCGATGACCCAGGACGTCCGTCCGCTGCACATTCTGCTGCTGAACCTGATGCCGACAAAGATCGATACGGAGACACAGCTGGCGCGCCTGCTGGGAAATACTCCGCTGCAGATTGAGCTGGAGCTGCTGCAGACGGCGACACACAAGGCTCACAACGTGTCTCAGGAGCATATGATTGCGTTCTATAAGACCTTTAGCGAAATACAGGACGAATACTTCGACGGGATGATCATCACCGGCGCACCGGTGGAAAAGATGGAATTCGAAGAAGTGGATTATTGGGAAGAGCTATGCGAGATTATGGAGTGGAGCAAAACCCACGTCCACAGCACGTTCCACATCTGCTGGGGTGCCCAGGCCGGATTGTACTACCATTACGGTATTCAGAAGCACATGCTGCCGAAGAAGCTGTCCGGCGTGTACCTGCATCATCTGGATCAGAAGCACGGCATGCTGTTCCGCGGCTTTGACGATGAATTCTATGTACCTCATTCTCGGAATACCACCGTGTACCGGGAAGACATCGAAGCGGTGCCGGAGCTGAAGGTGCTGGCATCTTCCGAAGAAGCGGGGGTGTTCTGCGTAAAATCCACGAACGACCGTCAGATCTTCGTAACCGGCCACTCGGAATACGACTGGAACACGCTGCTGAAGGAATACGTCCGGGATAAGAATGCGGGACTGAATCCGGATGTACCGGATCACTACTTCCCGGATGATGACGATACCCGGACACCAATCGTCAAATGGCGTTCTTGCGCGAACCTGATCTATTCCAACTGGATTAACTATTTCGTATATCAGTCCACACCGTACGATATTCATATGATCGACAACGAGGATTTGGCACCGGTGCTGAAGAACAATTCGGATCTCACCGTGGCGAAATTCGGCGGAACTTCCCTTGCCGACACGGAGAAATTCCGTCAGGTGAAGTCCATCGTCCAGGAGGATTCGGCTCGAAAATACATCGTGGCTTCCGCGGCCGGCCGCAGTGCGGAAAATACGGTAAAAGTAACGGATCTGCTGATTGAGGCTGCGAAGAAGCCGGAGAAATTCGATGAGAATGTGAAGCTCATTTCAGACCGCTACTGCCGAATTGCCGAGGATCTGGATCTCGCAGTGGATATTTCCGCAAAAATCAATCGGATTCGCGAAGATTTCCGGGAAATCCGGGAGAGTGGCGGCAATCCGCTTCCGTACCTGGCGAGCCGTGGCGAGTACCTCTGTGCACAGCTGCTGGCGGAGTACTTGGGATATGATTTCGTAGATGGAGAAGAGCTGATTCTCTTCCATAACGACGGCACCCTGAATCTGGAAGCCACTCGGAACCGGATTGCAGAAGTGCTGAAGGATCGGGAGCATGCGGTGATTCCGGGATTCTACGGCCGAACCGAGGACGGCAGAACTTACACCTTCTCTCGGGGCGGTTCGGACATTACCGGTTCTCTGGTGGCAGAGGCGGTAAAAGCGGATCTCTATGAGAACTGGACGGATGTGCCGGGAATGCTCATGGCCGACCCGAAGGTGGTAAGGAATCCGCTGAGCGTACCGGTCATCAATTACCGGGAGCTGCGGGAGCTTTCCCTGTGCGGTGCGGAAGTGCTGCATGAGGATGCGGTGGCACCGGCCAGAAGAAGGGGCATTCCGATCAATATCCGCTCCACATCGGAGCCGAAGAAGCCGGGCACTCTGATTGTAAAGAATGCAGATTTCTATCAGACGGTGCTGGATGTCTCCGGCATTTCCGGAAAGACCGGCTACTGCTCCGTCTTGATTGAGCGGGAGCGCCTGACGGAGGATTCGGCGATGAAGTCCAGAATCGATGAGATTTTCCGAAACCACGGACTGGAGATTTCGGCAGAACAGATTGCGCTGGATTCTGTCTCCTTGGTGGTAAACGCTTCTTCCTTCCGGGATTGCGAGGAGCAGGTGATTCAGGAACTTCATGAGCTGACCGGTGCAGAGGATATCGATGTATCCACCGGCCTGGCTACCATCGCAGTGGTGGGACGGAACATCAGCAAAACCGTTTCCGTATCCCTCCGGATTTTTGAAGCCCTGGCCAATGAGCACATCAACCTCCGCTTCGCCGATCACGGTGCGGAGCGAATCAGCATGCAGATTGGCGTCAACGAATCGGATTACAAGAATGCTATACGGGCCATTTACAAGGCGTTTACCAATGTTTCCCGACTTGCGGAAAAATAATTTTTCGAAAGTTTATGTTTTGCCGTTTCTGTCCCGCAAAAGGGGGATTTCGGTTTAAAAGCATGTCGTATGAAATTTGCGCCTCCATAACAGAGAAGATATAATTTAACCATCAAATGGTTGTGTATCAAGTATCGAATAGGAGGAATAGAAATGGCATCATTTGAGTACAAAATTGAGCGACATTACGGGAATCTGTCCACATCGCCGAAAGGTTGGACTAAAGAACTGAATCTAATTTCCTGGAACGGAAATCCCCCGAAGATGGACATTCGCGATTGGGCTCCCAATCATGAGAAGATGGCAAAGGGTGTGACACTGACCCGAGGAGAAGCGGAACGACTGGAACGGATGCTGGCACAGGCATTGAAGCCGGCATCACAAAGAGTACCGAAACCCGTCCCGCGAGAAACGGGTTTCGAGGCAGAGGTATCCGGAGAATCCGTCTTCGCATCGAATGAATCGCCGGACGACCCGGTGGAACCGGAGACGGAGGAAGAAAAGAGAGAAGAACCGGTATTCAGGGAAGAAGAACCGATTCCGGAAGCAGAGTAATTTGAATCGGGTAAGTTACATCGGAAGAGTCCCGGGACGAGAAAGCGTCCCGGGACTCTTCATGTGTAACCGGTAAACCACCCGTGCCTTTACAAACAAAGAACAAAAGAAAACGAGGAACCTCTTGCGAGAATTCCTCGTTCTTTGTTTTCCGCATTTCAACCAGGCCAGCATCGCTGCTGGCAAGGCTATTTCATCTCGGCAAT
>NZ_JAQXUZ010000018.1:0-101035 GCF_029224645.1 Mogibacterium kristiansenii | reverse complement strand
AACCAGGTCGAGCAGCTCCTCGTCATCAACCATATCGCACTTGTTCAGGAATACGATGATGTAAGGTACGCCTACCTGTCTGGACAGAAGAATGTGCTCTCTTGTCTGAGGCATCGGACCATCAGTTGCAGCTACTACCAGGATAGCACCATCCATCTGAGCAGCTCCTGTGATCATGTTCTTTACGTAGTCGGCGTGTCCCGGGCAGTCTACGTGAGCGTAGTGTCTGTTCGGAGTCTCGTACTCTACGTGTGCGGAAGAAATCGTGATTCCTCTTGCCTTTTCTTCCGGCGCCTTATCGATTTCGTCGAATGCTACGTCAGCACCCAGACCGTATCTTGCGTGCAGTGTCTTAGTGATTGCTGCAGTCAGAGTGGTCTTACCGTGGTCAACGTGGCCAATTGTACCGATATTAATATGCGGTTTGGTTCTCTCATATTTCTGCTTAGCCATATCTTTCCTCCTAATATGGTAAAAATAATTTTTTTATACTACTTCGTTACCTTTTCCAGCAGGCTCTCCGGGAGCTTGTCGAAATGGTCGAACTGCATTACATAGGTACCTCTGCCCTGTGTCTTGGAACGCAGGTCGGTAGCGTAACCGAACATCTCGGACAGCGGAACGAATCCACGTACGATTGCGGCACCGCCTCTGATGTCAGATCCTTCGATTCTTCCTCTTCTGGAACTGATATCACCGATGATGTCACCCATGTTGTTCTCCGGAACGGTTACCTCAACCTTGAAAATCGGCTCCAGAAGAACCGGTGCTGCCTTCTTGCAGGCATCCTTGAATCCCATGGTTGCTGCAATCTTGAAGGCCATCTCAGAAGAGTCGACTTCGTGGTAAGAACCGTCATACAGCTCGATACCGATGTCTACCATCTGATAGCCTGCAACCGGACCGGTTTCCATTGCGCTGACGAATCCTTCCTCGATCTTCGGGATGTATTCCTTCGGAATCGCACCACCCACGATGGAGTTCTTGAATTCGAATCCGGAACCGGCTTCTCTCGGATACATCTTGAAACGAACGTGTCCGTACTGTCCGGAACCACCGGTCTGTTTCTTGTGCTTGTAATCCTCGTCCACTTCCTTGGTGATGGTCTCCTTGTAGGATACCTGAGGCTTACCAACGTTTGCTTCTACCTTGAACTCTCTCAGCAGTCTGTCGACGATGATTTCCAGGTGAAGCTCACCCATGCCGGCGATGATGGTCTGACCGGTATCGGCGTTGGTGTAGGTCTTGAAGGTTGGGTCTTCTTCTGCCAGCTTTGCCAGAGCAATACCCATCTTTTCCTGACCTGCCTTGGTCTTCGGCTCAATGGCGATCTCGATTACCGGATCCGGGAATTCCATGGATTCCAGAATGATCGGATGATCCTCGTCACACAGAGTATCACCGGTGGTGGTCTGCTTCAGACCAACAGCGGCAGCCAGGTCACCGGAGTATACCATCTCGATTTCCTGTCTGTGGTTCGCATGCATCTGCATGATACGGCCGATTCTCTCCTTCTTGCCCTTGGTTGCGTTGTATACGTAGGAACCTGCCTTCAGAGTTCCGGAGTATACACGGAAGAATGCCAGCTTACCAACAAACGGGTCAGCAATAATCTTGAATGCAAGTGCGGCAAACGGAGCCTTATCGCTGGAGTGTCTTTCATCCTCTTCTCCGGTATCCGGGTCAATACCCTTGATAGCCGGAATGTCCAGTGGGGATGGCATGTAATCTACGATACCGTCCAGCATCATCTGAATACCCTTGTTCTTGTATGCAGATCCGCAGAACATCGGGAACATCTCGCCCTTCAGTGTCTCTTTACGGATTGTGGTCTTGATCTCGTCGATGGTGATTTCTTCACCCTCAAGATACTTCATCATGAGTTCCTCGTCGCACTCTGCAACAGACTCAACCAGCTTATCGTGCCATACCTGAGCCTCTTCCAGCATGTCTTCCGGAATATCTACGATATCAAATTCGGTTCCAAGAACGTCTCTGTCATATACCTCTGCCTTCATGGTGATCAGGTCGATGATACCTACGAACTGGTTCTCTGCACCGATTGGCATCTGAACCGGAACGGCATTCGCTCTTAATCTATCATGAATTGTGTCGAGAACGTGGAAGAAATCCGCACCCAGAACGTCCATCTTGTTAACGAAGATCATTCTCGGTACGTTATACTTCTCAGCCTGTCTCCAAACTGTTTCTGACTGAGGCTCTACACCCTCTTTCGCACTGAGTACCATTACCGCACCGTCCAGCACACGAAGAGATCTCTCTACCTCAACGGTAAAGTCCACGTGTCCCGGGGTGTCGATAATATTGATACGAGTGTCTTTCCACTGAGCGGTAGTAGCCGCAGAGGTGATGGTAATACCACGTTCCTGCTCCTGGGCCATGTAGTCCATGGTAGCTGCACCATCGTGTGTTTCACCGATCTTGTGCGTTTTTCCTGTGTAAAACAGAATACGTTCTGTCGTTGTGGTCTTACCGGCATCGATATGAGCCATGATACCAACGTTTCTTGTTTTCTCCAAAGAAAATTCTCTTGGCATTCTATCTCCTCTCTATAATACTCGTTTTCTCTTTCTGTTTCTTTCAGATTACCATCTGAAGTGTGCAAACGCCTTGTTTGCCTCAGCCATCTTATGCGTATCTTCCTTCTTCTTTACAGACGCACCTGTATTGTTGGACGCATCGATGAGCTCTTTTGCCAGTCTCTCTGCCATGGTCTTCTCTCCTCTGTTTCTTGTGTACAGAGTGAGCCAACGCAGAGCCAGAGTCTGACGTCTTTCTGGTCTTACTTCAATCGGAACCTGGTAGTTCGCACCACCGATTCTTCTTGCTTTAACTTCCAGTTTCGGCATGATGTTGTTCATTGCCTCTTCAAATACTTCCAGTGGTTCATTGCCGGTAGCTTCCTGAATCTGGTCGAAAGCATCATATACGATGCTCTGAGCAACGCCCTTCTTACCATCCAGCATGATGCTGTTGATGAGCTTTGCAACTACGACACTACCGTATACTGGATCTGGAAGTACATCTCTCTTTGGTGTGTTACCTTTTCTTGGCACTTCTCTTCCCTCCTTGTTACCACGGGGTACTCGACCGAACTTCTAACGCCGGCCGCGGCGCCTTAATATATTACAATATTAAGACAATATCCCGAATCAACTACTTCTTCTTAGGTCTCTTTGCTCCATACTTGGAACGCGCCTGACCACGGTCGGATACGCCAGCTGTATCCAGGGTACCTCTTACGATGTGATATCTAACACCCGGGAGGTCCTTAACTCTTCCGCCTCTGATCAGAACAACGGAGTGCTCCTGCAGATTGTGGCCGATACCCGGAATGTAAGCGGTAACTTCGATTCCGTTAGTCAAACGAACTCTTGCAACTTTTCTCAGAGCTGAATTTGGCTTCTTAGGAGTAACAGTCTTAACCGCTACGCACACGCCTCTCTTCTGTGGTGAGTTAACGTTGGTAAGACTCTTCTTCAGTGTGTTCATGTTCTTACCGAGCGCAGGTGCATTAGACTTCTTTACCGAGCTGGTTCTACCCTGACGAACTAATTGGTTAATAGTAGGCATTATTGTCTCCTTTCCTCTAGAATTTATGCCACCGCAGCGATAGGCTGCAGCATTTATCGTAAATCAAACTGAAAGACCTGGTGCGCCAGGTCTTTCAGTGATAACGAACATTGATGATTATATCAGCAATGCTGATATTTTGTCAATGCTAAATTATTAATTTGCGAGACTTTCCAGATCCTCATTTAAACCTTCCATCTTCCCACTCTTGTCGGAAACGGTTTCGGAAGCATTTCCTTCTTCGTTTTCTTCGTAGGAGCTTCTCATTAAAGGTTCGTTTTCTCCGTAGTCTACCTCGATGTTACGATACTGTTTCATGCCGGTACCTGCCGGAATGAGCTTTCCTATCATAACGTTCTCCTTCAGACCTCTCAGGTGGTCGGTCTTTCCCTTTACCGCTGCATCGGTCAGGACACGTGTGGTCTCCTGGAAGGATGCCGCAGACAGGAAGGAGTTGGTTGCCAGCGCTGCCTTGGTGATACCCAGCAGCTGACGTTCTGCCGTTGCCGGTTCTCCGTCTTTCTCTGCCGCAGCCTCGTTGGCCTTCTCCAGTTCGAAGCGGCTGTACATTCCGCCCGGCAGCAAGTCGGTGTCACCGGACTTCTCAATCTTGTACTTGGACAGCATCTGGCTTACGATAACTTCGATGTGCTTATCGTTGATATCTACACCCTGCTGTCTGTATACTCTCTGTACCTCGGACAGAAGATATTCGTATACTCCGGATACCCCCAGAATTCTCATGATATCCTTCGGATCCAGCGGTCCCTTGGTGAGCTGGTGACCGGCATGGACTTCATCGCCCTCGCTAACCAGCAAACGTGCACCGTACGGGATGATGTATTCTCGATTTCCGCCTTCCTCGCGAACGATGACCTCAGTCTTGTTGTCATCTCGGAGCGCGATGCTTTCCACTACGCCGTCTGCCTCACAGATTTCCGCAAGACCCTTTGGCTTTCTAGCTTCGAACAGCTCCTCGACTCTCGGAAGACCCTGCGTGATATCGCTTCCTGCGACACCACCGGTATGGAACGTTCTCATGGTCAGCTGAGTACCCGGTTCTCCGATGGACTGTGCGGCGATAATACCAACTGCTTCACCCGGAAGTACCCGAGTTCCCGTTGCCAAGTTTCTGCCGTAGCACTTTACGCAGACACCTCTCTCCGCACGGCAGGTCATTACGGAACGGATCTTGACGGTTTCGATACCGATTGCTTCGATATGCTCTGCCATCGCATCGGAAATCTCGTCATTTCTTTTTACCAGAACTTCACCGGTCGTCGGATCTGCGATATCCTCCGCCGCGAAGCGTCCTGCAATACGCTGGTTCAGCGGCTCGATGACGTCCTTGCCATCCTTGAATGCCTGAACCTCTACGCCTTCGGTAGAACCGCAATCCCAGTCGTTTACGATAACGCTGTGGGAAATATCTACCAGACGACGGGTCAGGTATCCGGAATCGGCCGTACGCAACGCAGTATCCGTCAGACCCTTACGCGCACCGTTGGATGAAATGAAGTACTCCAGTATGGACAGACCTTCACGGAAGTTGGACTTGATTGGAATCTCTACCGTATGTCCGGCAGCGTTGGCCATCAGTCCACGCATTCCGCCGACCTGACTGATCTGGCTCTTGTTACCTCTGGCTCCGGAGTTGGCCATGATGAACAGGTTGTTCAAGGATCCCAAGGATTCCATCAGGGCGTCCGCTACCTTTCCGGTTGCCTCTCTCCATACGCTGATAACACGGTCATATCTCTCACGGTCGGACATCAGTCCACGTCTGTAGTAGGTTTCGAATTTATCTACGTCACGCTCTGCTGCAGCAACGATTTCTGCCTTCTCTTCCGGAATTTCCATGTCGGAGATGGAAATAGTTACTGCACCGATGGTGGAGTAGTGATAGCCAATGCTCTTCACGTAGTCCAGCATCAGAACGGTCTCTGTATTTCCGTGCTTCTTGAAGCATTTGTCGATAATCGTACCCAGCTGTTTCTTTCCACACAGGAAGTCTACTTCCAGTGAATACGGATCCTTCTCACGGTCGACAAAACCCATATCCTGCGGCAGGCCCTGGTTGAAGATGAATCGGCCAACGGTGGATTCTACCAGCTTGCCCGGATCTTCCGGATATGCTTTCATCCGTACCTTGACCTTCGCATGAATGCCAATGGTGCCGTTTTGATATGCCATCATCATCTCGTCCATATCCGTGAAGCACTTTCCGTCGCCCTTCTCGTTGTCCAGGTTTCTCTCTTCGGTACCCGGGTGAGTCAGGTAATAGCTTCCCAGAATCATATCCTGTGTCGGGATGGTAATTGGAGAACCATCCTTTGGTGCCAGGATGTTGTTCACGGACAGCATCAGGAATCGGGCTTCTGCCTGAGCTTCTACGGACAGCGGTACGTGAACCGCCATCTGGTCTCCGTCGAAGTCGGCGTTGAACGCGGTACAAACCAGCGGGTGCAGCTTAATGGCTTTACCTTCTACCAGTACCGGCTCGAATGCCTGAATTCCCAGTCTGTGCAGTGTCGGGGCACGGTTCAGAAGAACCGGATGATCCTTGATCACGTAGTCCAGGACATCCCAGACTTCCGGCTTCATCTTCTCTACCATGGTCTTTGCGCTCTTGATGTTGTGTGCCTTCTCCTGTGCCACCAGTTCCTTCATGATGAACGGCTTGAACAGTTCCAGCGCCATGGTCTTTGGCAGACCGCACTGATAGAACTTCAGTCCCGGGCCGACAACGATTACGGAACGGCCGGAATAGTCAACACGCTTGCCCAGCAGGTTCTGACGGAAACGTCCCTGCTTACCCTTGAGCATATCCGACAGAGATTTCAGCGCTCTTCCGGCAACGCCTGTCACCGGTCTACCTCTTCTGCCGTTGTCAATCAGAGAGTCTACAGATTCCTGCAGCATTCTCTTCTCGTTTCGAACGATAATGTCCGGGGCACCCAGCTCCAACAGCTTCTTCAGTCTGTTGTTTCTGTTGATTACCCGGCGGTACAGGTCGTTCAGGTCGGAAGTTGCGAAACGTCCGCCTTCCAACTGTACCATCGGACGGAGGTCCGGCGGAATTACCGGAACAACGTCCAGAATCATCCACTCCGGTCTATTGCCGGACTGTTTGAAGGCCTCGATAACTTCCAGTCTTTTCACCAGTCGAATCCGCTTCTGACCGGACGCCTTCGTGAGCTGTTCCCGAAGCTCCTCGGCCAGCTCATCTACGTCGATATCCATCAGCAGCTGCTTGATTGCCTCCGCACCCATTGCTGCCTTAAAATTCTTGCCGTAGATTTCTCTTGCCTCATTGTACTGGGTTTCCTCGATAATCTGCTTGTATTCAAACGGAGTATCTCCCGGATCCGTTACGATATAGGAAGCAAAGTAGAGCACTCTCTCCAGATTCTTCGGGGTAATGTCCAGAACCAGTCCGATTCTGGACGGGATTCCCTTGAAGTACCAGATGTGGGACACCGGTGCAACCAGCTCGATATGTCCCATTCTCTCTCTACGAACCTTGGATTTGGTAACCTCAACGCCGCAGCTCGGACAAATCTGTCCTTTGAAACGGATTTTGTTGAACTTACCGCAACTGCAGGTCCAGTCCTTGGTCGGTCCAAAAATTCTTTCGCAGAACAGTCCGTCTCTTTCCGGCTTCAGGGTTCTGTAGTTGATGGTCTCCGGCTTGGTAACCTCGCCGTAAGACCATTCCTTCATTTTCTCTGTGGATGCCAGTTTGATCTGCAGGGATTCAAAATTTCTAAGTTCGTAATTATTCTCGTTATTCATATTTCCTCCCTTACCTCTTAAACCTCGTAACCGGCCTCGTCATCATTTCCGAGAAGACTGCTGATGTCGCTGTTATCCGACATGTCATCGTCATCCTCGAACGAGTCGTCTGCCTCTGCCTCGATTCCGGCAGCTGCCTGTGCTTCCGCTTCTGCCGCAAAAGCATCATCATCCATCTCTTCATCGTCCGGGTCCTGCAGGCCGAATGCGTCGTCCGATTCCTCTTCCATTCTCATTCTTTCCCACTTGCGCTCTTCCCGTTCGTGTTCTGCTTCCGACTTCCGGTCTGCCTGCTTCAGCATGCTGTCTACCGTTGCCGGATCATCGTATTCCGATGTATTCTTCAGCTTGATTTCCTTATTGTCTCCGGTCATCGCGCGAACATCCAGTGCCAGAGCCTGGAGCTCCTTAATCAATACCTTGAAGGATTCCGGAATTCCCGGTTCCGGAATGTTCTCGCCCTTGACGATCGCTTCGTAGGTCTTTACACGACCGATGATATCATCGGACTTTACGGTGAGGATTTCCTGCAATGTGTAAGCGGCACCGTATGCTTCCAGTGCCCATACTTCCATCTCTCCGAAACGCTGTCCGCCGAACTGAGCTTTACCGCCCAATGGCTGCTGTGTTACCAGAGAGTACGGACCCGTACTTCTCGCATGAATCTTATCATCTACCAGATGGTGCAGCTTCAGCATGTACATATAGCCCACCGTTATGTTGTGGTCGAAGTATTCACCGGTGCGTCCGTCTCTCAGCGGCAGCTTACCGGTCTTGGAATATCCGCATTCGTCCAGCAGCTGAACGACATCGCTCTCGTGTGCACCGTCGAATACCGGTGTCGCGATATACCAGCCCTTGGTCTTTGCAGCCAGTCCCAGATGAACTTCCAATACCTGTCCGACGTTCATTCGAGAAGGTACGCCCAACGGATTCAGCATGACCTGCAGGGTCTCGCCATCATCCTTGAACGGCATATCCTCTTCCGGCAAAATCCGGGAGATGACACCCTTGTTACCGTGACGTCCGGACATCTTATCGCCCACGTTAATCTTTCTTTTTGTCGCAATGTAGACACGTACCACCTTGTTTACACCCGGCGGCAGCTCGCTGTCTCCGTTCTCTCTGCTGAATACCTGCACGTCTACGACGATACCGGCTTCACCGTGAGGAACTCTCAGCGACGTATCTCTTACTTCTTTGGATTTCTCTCCAAAAATAGCACGGAGCATCCGAACTTCTGCGGTAAGATCGGTTTCGCTCTTCGGTGTCAGTTTGCCCACCAGAATGTCGGAGGATTTTACGCTGGCACCTACGCGAATGATGCCTTCTTCATCCAGCTCCTTCAGCATATCTTCGCTGACGTTCGGGATATCCCGGGTGATTTCTTCCGCACCCAGCTTGGTCTCTCTCGCTTCGCACTCGTATTTCTCAATATGGATCGAGGTGAGCACATCATCCATGAGCAGGCGCTCGTTCAGGATAATCGCATCCTCGTAGTTGTAACCTTCCCAGGTCATGTATCCAATCAGCAGGTTCTTGCCCAAAGAAATCTCACCTAGATTGGTGGACGGACCGTCGGCGATTACCTCGCCGGCTTCGATGTGTTCTCCAAAGGAAACAATCGGTCTCTGATTAATGCAGGTACCCTGGTTGGAACGCTTGAACTTCAGCAGCTTGTAGTTGTCTACGCCGTTATCCTCGTCCCGGCGAATCCGGATGGTCTTCGCATCCACGAATTCAACCGTTCCGGTGTTTTTAGCCAGAACAACTGCGCCGGAGTCACAAGCGGCCTTGTACTCGATACCGGTTCCGACATACGGAGCCTGAGTCACAAGCAGCGGAACTGCCTGACGCTGCATGTTACAACCCATCAGTGCACGGTTCGCATCGTCGTTTTCCAGGAACGGAATCATTGCAGTGGATACGGACACTACCTGCTTCGGTGATACGTCCATGTAGTCCACTTCGCCCCGCATCGCCATGGTTACTTCACCCTTGACGCCTCGAACGGCAACCTTCTTGTTCAGGAATCTTCCGTCTTCATCCAACGGTTCGTTGGCCTGAGCCACAACCATCAGTTCCTCATCGTCTGCGGACAGATATTCCACTGTCTTGGTAACGATGCCGGTTTCTTTATCTACCTTACGATACGGTGTTTCGATAAAACCATATTCGTTAATGATTGCATAAGTCGTCAGGGAACCAATCAAGCCGATGTTCGGACCTTCCGGAGTCTCGATTGGGCACATTCTTCCGTAGTGAGAATAATGTACGTCTCGAACTTCCATTCCGGCTCTTTCTCTGGACAGACCACCCGGTCCCAGTGCGGAAAGTCTTCTCTTATGAGTCAGCTCTGCCAGCGGGTTGTTCTGGTCCATGAACTGAGACAGCTGAGAACTTCCGAAGAACTCTCTTACCGCTGCGGTTACCGGACGGATGTTAATCAGCTGCTGCGGTGTCGCATTTTCGTTGGTCATGCGTTCCCGTACAGAACGTTCCATTCTGGAGAATCCGATACGGAACTGGTTCTGAAGCAATTCACCCACGGTCTTCAGACGACGGTTGCCCAGGTGGTCGATATCGTCCACTTCACCCAGTCCGTAGTTCAAGTTCAGCAGGTAGCTGATGGATGCGATGATGTCCGCAAGGATGATATGCTTCGGAGAAAGCTCGTGCTTCCGGCTGGCAATTGCCGCCTTCAGATCATCCTCGGTCTCCGCATTGTCAATGATATCCTTCAGCACCGGATAGTAAACCAGCTCAGACAGCTTGTACGGTGCCAGGTCGATGTCCACGTATCCGGTCGGATCCACGAACTGGTTTCCGATAACCTTAGCGACAGAATCATCATTCTCGTTCTTGCTGCGGATCAGTGCGCTCAGTACACCGGCATTCTCGATTTCATATGCCTTTGCACGGGAAATAAATCCATCCTTTTCCACCAGGATTTCTCCGGTGTTTGGATCGATGATATCCTCTGCCGCATAGGAGTTCACCAGTCTGTTGTGAATTCCCAGCTTCTTGTTGTATTTATATCTTCCGACTTTCGCCAAATCGTAGCGTCTCGCATCGAAGAGAAGGGAGTTCAGCATGGAACGCGCATTCTCAACGGTTGGCGGATCTCCCGGTCTTAATCTTCTATATATTTCCTTCACGCCTTCATCGCTGTTCTTGGTGTTATCCTTCTCCAGCGTACGAATCAGTCTGTCGTCATCGCCAAAGGTGTCCAGAATATCCTGGTTGGAATCCAGACCCAATGCTCTCAGGAAGGCGGTAATCGGTAATTTTCTTGTTCGGTCTACTCTTACATATATGATGCCAGCAGAATCCGTTTCATACTCCAACCATGCACCACGGTTCGGAATAATCGTAGAAGAGAACAGATTCTGATTGGACTTGTCCACTAATACTTCAAAATACGGTCCCGGAGAACGAACCAGCTGTGTGACGATGGCTCTCTCTGCACCGTTGTAGATGAATGTGCCCTTTTCTGTCATCAGAGGAAACTCGCCCATGAAGACATCCTGCTCTTTAATCTCACCGGTCTCGCGGTTAATCAGCCGTACCTTTACCGTAAGAGATGTTGCATACGTGGTCTCCCGTTCTTTACATTCTTCCTGACTATATTTGGTTTCTTCGGAAAAATGGTAGTCGGCGAACTCGAGACTGAGGGTATTCGTTGTATCCCGGATTGGGGAAACGTCCTCCAGAACCTCTGACAGACCTTCTTCCACAAACCATTTATAGGACTGTGTCTGCACGTCAATGAGGTTCGGCATCTCGCAAACTTCATTGATCTTGGCAAAGGTCATGCGTTCTTTCCTACCAACTTTTACAGGTCTTGGCATGTTATCACTCCTTATTGTTCAAGAAAAAATCGATTCTATTGCAACTAACAAGTATATGGCACAATTGCATAGAACTTGTGTGAATTTTGAGTGTTTTCAGTGATTTTTTTCTCGCTCACTTCGGGTCTCAATACCCCCAGGCGAGATAGATATATGCAAACAACAATATGGGCCCTGAGACAATCAGGGCCCAATTTCTGACTTCGTATCTGAACTACTTCAGCTCAACTACTGCGCCAACTTCTTCCAGAGCAGCCTTGAGTGCATCTGCTTCAGCCTTCTCAACGTTTTCCTTAACGTTAGCCGGAGCACCGTCAACCAGAGCCTTTGCTTCCTTCAGGCCAAGACCGGTAGCTTCTCTTACAGCCTTGATAACCTTAATCTTGTTGTCGCCAACTTCCTTCAGAACAACAGTGAATTCAGTCTGTTCTTCTTCAGCAGCAGCACCACCGGCAGCTCCCGGAGCAGCTACAACAGCAGCAGCAGCGGATACGCCAAATTCTTCTTCACAAGCCTTAACGAGTTCGTTGATTTCGAGAATGCTCATTTCCTTCAGAGCCTCGATGATCTGATCCTTATCCATTATAAGTTCTCCTTTTCTGATTTTTATAAGTGTTGGTTAGGCCGCAATGGCCCGCTTTATAAAATTATGATTTCGATTAAGCTTCCGCAGCTTCCTCGTCCTTGTCAGCAATTGCCTTGAAGGTTCTAACAAGCTGAGACAGA
This sequence comes from Mogibacterium kristiansenii, assembly GCF_029224645.1. Taxonomy (NCBI): domain Bacteria; kingdom Bacillati; phylum Bacillota; class Clostridia; order Peptostreptococcales; family Anaerovoracaceae; genus Mogibacterium; species Mogibacterium kristiansenii. Next base: position 89,069 of record NZ_JAQXUZ010000018.1, on the reverse strand, counting down.
GGGGACTGGATGCTTCCCATGAAACGAGCGATGAGCTCTTCTCTGGATGGAATTTCAGCCAGCGCTTCTACCTGCTTTGCGTCATATACCTGACCCTCTACTACAGCGCCCTTGAACGCCATCTTCTTGTACTGCTTGATGGACTTGTTCAGGATTCTTGCACCTGCAGTTGCGTCTTCGTTGCTGAATGCGAATGCGCTGGAACCCTTCAGGGCTTCGCCCAGAGATTCGTACGGTGTTCCTTCGATGGCACGCTTTACAAGAGTGTTCTTGTAAACGGTGAAGCCAACGCCGCCTTCTCTGAGGTTCTTTCTCATCTCATCGGCTTCTGCTACAGTCAGTCCGAGATAATCTACAACAACAACAGACTGAGCCTGTTCAAAACGTTCTTTGATTTCGTCAATTACTACCTGTTTTGCTTTTTTTGCTTCTACAGACATTTGTTCTCCTTTCCTGACCGCCGGGCGGTCATAGTTTTGTTCCGAATGTCACACACGGTACAAAATACCCCGCTATGGAGACAGCGGGGTTCAATTTATATTGTACCTCGGCGGGAAATTAAGCTTTCGCACCCGCTGTCTACGGTTGATATTCGATTTTTAAAAGATAACGATTTAGCCTAAGGATGCGCTGTTCACTTTAACGCCAGGGCTCATTGTGGAAGCGATGGTTACGCTCTTGAAGTACTGACCCTTTGCTGCGGACGGCTTAGCCTTCGCAATTGCGTTCAGCAGTGCGTTTGCATTCTCTACCAGCTGCTCTTCGGTGAAAGATTTCTTTCCGATGATTACGTGGATGATGTTTGCCTTGTCCAGACGATACTCCACCTTACCGGCTTTAATCTCTTCCAGTGCTTTCGTTACGTCCATGGTTACGGTGCCGGACTTCGGGTTTGGCATCAAGCCCTTCGGTCCCAGAACTCTACCCAGACGACCTACAACGCCCATCATATCCGGGGTTGCTACTACTGCATCGAAGTCGAACCAGTTTTCCTGCTGGATTTTCTGTGCCATATCTTCAGCACCGACATAATCCGCACCGGCTGCCTCTGCCTCTTCTGCCTTTGCGCCCTTTGCGAAAACCAGAACCTTCTTGGATTTACCGGTTCCGTGCGGCAGTACAGTAGCTCCTCTTACCTGCTGGTCTGCGTGTCTTCCATCTACACCGAGACGGATGTGCATTTCGATGGTTTCATCGAACTTTGCAGTTGCAAGTTCCTTTACGTGCTGTACAGCTTCTGCTACTTCGTAAGTCTGAGTCTTATCGAAGTCTTTTGCAGCTTCGCTGTATCTTCTACTTCTCTTTGGCATTTTTTCCTCCTTGTGGTACTAGCGGCTTACGCCTCCCACTGTCTTAGCCTTCTACGATGATGCCCATGCTTCTTGCGGTTCCCTTAATCATATCCGTTGCGGCTTCAAGGGATGCTGCATTCAGGTCCGGCATCTTAGTCTTAGCGATTTCCTGAGCCTGTTCCAGAGTAATGGTAGCGACCTTGCGCTTGTTCGGTTCTCCGGATGCACTCTCGATTCCTGCAGCCTTCTTCAGCAGAACTGCTGCTGGCGGTGTCTTGCACACAAAGCTGAAGCTTCTGTCTGCATAAACAGTGATAACAACCGGAATAACCATTCCGCTCTGATCTGCTGTTCTTGCATTGAACTGCTTACAGAAGTCCATGATGTTCACGCTCTTCTGACCCAGTGCAGGACCAACAGGTGGTGCAGGAGTTGCTCCCCCGGCAGGAATCTGCAATTTGATGTAGCCATCAATTTTCTTTGCCATCGTCTTCTCCTTTCTTCAATTAATTATTGAATTTTTCCAACCTGCGAAAATTCAAGTTCCACAGGAGTATCTCTACCGAACATCGAAACTCTGGCTTTAACAATCTGCTTTTCTGGGCTGATCTCTTCTACGATGCCCAGTTGTCCTTCAAAAGGGCCCCCGATAACGCGGATTGTATCGCCGACTTCAACGTCCAGGTCGATTCGCATTTTTTCGACACCCATTCGTACTACTTCTTCCTTGCTCAAAGGAATCGGATCCGAACCGTGTCCAACAAAGCCCGTAACACCCTCTGTGTTGCGAACCAGGTACCAAGTTTCATTATTTACAATCATCTTGATAACGACATATCCCGGATACAGCTTGCGGGTTTTGATTTTCCGCTGACCGTTCTTGAGCTCCATAATCTCTTCGGTTGGGATTACGACTTTTTCAATCAGGTCCTGCATGCCACGATATTCCACCATCTTTTCGATGTTGCTTTTTACCTTGTTCTCATATCCAGAATACGTATGCACCACATACCACTTCGAGGTACCGTCACCACGAAGTCCTTCGCCTTCCAGCGGCGACACGGAAGTGCTGTTCGCATTCAAATTCTCTGTCATGTCCGCCATATTCAATTGCTCCTACATACTAGGAAAGTGTAATTCCAAGCACTTTGCGCAGCAACGCAAGGAATCCGGTATCCACCAGCCAGAAGCCCAAGGCAAAGAATGCGCACACTGCAAATACAACCAGTGTACTGCTGCTCAGCTCGTCCTTCGTCGGCCATACAACCTTGCCGAACTCTTCCTTTACGCCGGCAAGATATCCCAGGATTCCGCGCTTTTCGCCGCGGCTCTTCTTCCCAGTTTCTTTCTTATTAACCATGATTGCACTCCGCTGTTTACAATGCAGTAATTACTTTGTTTCCTTGTGAAGAGTCTCTTTTCCGCAGAATTTGCAATACTTTCTCAGTTCAATTCTGTCCGGATTGTTCTTCTTGTTCTTCATGGTGTTGTAGTTTCTCTGCTTGCACTCGGTGCATGCCAGGATAATTTTGTTTCTCACAGTAGTTTCCTCCTTATACTGCCATTATCTTGAAAAAATCCTTATTCACTCCAAAATCAGAGCAGGTATCTCACTGCTCTGTTTGTTATTTCATAAAGTCGCTCAATAATATTACTCTGATACCTCGTCAATGTCAAGAGATTTTGTAAATATTTTTGCTGCTTTACTCGTTTTATTTACTTTTTCTGAGATTACACGGCAAAAGCCGGCTTTGGAGCACTTCCTTACCTGCCGGTGTGTACCTTCACGTGGCTCATTGCCATCGCAGCCAGTGCGAAGCACACTACGGAAACGACCGCCTGAGTAACAATCGCCTCACGGCATACCAATACGACGAAAACTACGCTGAGAATCATCATTGCCATTGTTGCCAACATCCCATTGGAAATTATCTGTTTCTTATTCATAACAAACCTCACTTTCGTTGTCCGAGACAACATCCTTCTTGAAGTGAATATTATATGAAGATTGTCTAAATGTTAACCTTTGTTTTGAAATTGAAACATGAATTTCCTTGTTGAAAAATAAGGGACGATTTACTTTTTGTAATTCCTTCAAAGCCTTATGTTTCAAGGGTTTAAAACTGTTTTTTCTCCCTAAAATATTCTTGTTTTTCCTGTTGAAAAAACCAGTTTACCGGCATTCCCGGCGTCTGCGGATTTCCGCCAGCACGATGGCTGCCGCATTGGACGCATTCAGCGAATTGATTTTACCCTTCATCGGAATGGAAACGACAAAATCACATTTCTCTCGAACCAGTTTTCCGATGCCCCGACCCTCGTTGCCGATGACGATGGCCACCGCGCCGTTCAGCCCTGCCGCAGAGTAATACGCTTCGCCGTCCATATCACAGGCCGCAATCCAGATGCCCCGGCTCTGAAGCTCCTCGATGGTTCTTCCGATATTGGTCACCCGCACCACCGGAATCTGTTCAATGGCACCTGCCGCGCTCTTCGCAACGGTGCTGGTGAGACCGCATGCTCTCCGGTTCGGGATAATGATTCCGTGGGCGCCCATGCACTCCGCACTCCGAATGATGGCCCCCACATTGTGAGGGTCGGTGATTTCATCCAGGATGACGATGAACGGCTCCTCATCCATTGCCGCCGCCCGGGCGAAAATATCCTGCATCTTGGAATAGTGATATGCCGGAATTTCCGCAATCACCCCCTGGTGCTTCTGTCCCGGCGCCATATGGTCCAGCTTAAACCGATCCACCATACTGATGGACACACCCTGCTCCTTTGCCAAAGCTCGGATGATGGAAATGGATCCGCCGGCACCTTCCGCCATATAGATGCGTTCCACATCGTGTCCCGCCCGTAGAGCTTCAATTACCGGATTTCTTCCCACCAGCAGGTTCTCCGCAGATTCTTCCTGCTCAAAGTTTCTCACGCCTCTGCGCTCCGAATTTCCGCCCCGGAATCCCTCCGTCCGCGGTGCACGGCGGCTGCTCGGCCGGCTTCCCGCACCGCCGTAATCATATACCGAACGGGAATTGTTCTCCCGACCGCCATCCCTGCCGCCTCTTCGGCTTCCGTCACTCCGTTCGTTGGAACGGTTTCCGCCGTAGCTGCTCTTGCCTCTGGCTTCTCTTCTCTCATACACCCCGTGGGCATCCCGGCGATTCTTTCCGTTTTTCTTCTTTCCGGCCATCCTTAACTCCTTTCATATAGAACGAATTGATATTCAATCCCGTTTTCATTCTGCAGTTCGCTCTCCCAAGTCACCCGAAAACGAGCATCCTCGTCCAAATTCACCATGAACCGATCCGCATTCAGGTTCGCATGCATCTTCGTCACATACAGCTTGTCGCACTGTTCGTAGAACCGACGATAAATGCTCTCTCCGCCAATGATAAAAACATCTTCCGTCTTGTATTCCTCCAGCGCCTCGGTTAGTTCTTCTTTCGAATGAACCACCTGACACCGTTCCGCCTCGAATTCCGGATTCCCGGTGAGTACGAAATTCACCCGCTTCGGAAGCCCTTTCTTTCCCGGCAGACTTTCCAAGGTCTTCCGGCCCATCACCACCACCTTATCCATGGTGGTCTCCTTAAAGTATTTCAGGTCGCCCGGGATGTGGGCCAGCAGCTCTCCGCCGCAGCCGATGCCCCATTCCGAGTCCACTGCCACAATCAGATTCATATTTCCTCCTTCCGAATTTCTTCGGTTTTCATCTATCTATAAAAGAAACCCGGCAAGGCTTTCCTCACCGGGTCAGCATACGGCAGTCTGCCGCACCGTTTAATTTACACTGTTTTCCGTTAAATTGCAACCGGAATATTCTTCACCTGAGGATTGTGCTCGTAGTTTTCCACCGTCAGATCATCCACCGTATAATCGTAGAAGTTCTTCACTTCCGGATTCAGGGTCACCTTCGGTGCCGGATACTGGGGCCGTGCGATCAGTTCTTTTACGATATCCACATGGCGATCGTAGATATGAGCGTCGGAAATGACGTGCACCAATTCGCCGGCTTTGAGGTCGCTGACATTGGCCATCATCATCAGGAGGAGGGAGTACTGCACCACGTTCCAGTTATTGGCCGTCAGGATGTCCTGAGACCGCTGGTTCAGAATGGCGTTCAGCGTATCCCCTTTAACATTGAAGGTGACACTGTAAGCGCAAGGCTCCAGGTTCATCTCCGAGAGATCGTCAAAATTGTACATGTTGGTCAGAATCCGCCGGGAGTACCGGTCGTTCTTCAGCTGCCACAGCACGTTGTCCACCTGGTCCATTTCGCCCTGCTTGAAGGTGTACTTCTTTCCCAGCTGGTAGCCGTAGGCTTTGCCGATGGATCCGCCCTCATCCGCCCATTCATCCCAGATATGGCTGTTCAGGTCGTGAACGTTGTTGGATTTCTTCTGCCAGATCCATAGGAGTTCGTCAAAGGCCAATTTGATGGCGGTTGGGCGCAGGGTCAGTGCGGGAAATTCTTCCTGCAGGTTATACCGATTTACCACACCGAAATTCTTGATGGTGTGGGCCGGTGTTCCGTCCGGCCAGTGTGGGCGCACTTTCTGTCCCTCCGTACTGAAACCGTTCTCGATAATGTCCTGACACATGGTCACGAACAGCTGATCCGCTTTGCTCATATGTTACTCCTCTTCAATAATCCGGATGGCTTCCTCGATGACTTCGTCCAGCCGATCCGATTCCTCTGCCAGAAAAAGATATCCAATCAGGGCTTCAAATCCCGTGGCCACCTTGTAGGTGCGAGGGTCCGTATTCTTGGACCGGGACAGTGTCCGATGATTTCGAGCTCTCTTGTAGAGACGGATTTCATCCTCCGTCAGGAATCCGTTCACCAGCTTCCGCATGGCTTTCGCCTGACCCTCCGCCGAAACGTAGCGAACCGCCATCTTATGGAGTTTTCCCACATCGTGAGGGTCGTGCTCAATCAGCATTTCCCGGACGCGAACCTCGTACACCGCATCACCCATGTACGCCAGGGTTGTCGTGTTAATGTTCTGTATTTCCTGATCCATTCTTAGTTGTTTCTGATAATCTGCACCCCTTGAGGTGTATCCTTCAGCGTATATCCTTTCTCTGCCAGCATATCCCGGATTTCATCCGCTCTGGCCCAATTCTTCTCTTTTCGCGCCTGCTGACGTTCGTCCACCAGCGCCTGAATATCCTCACCGATGACATCCTCTTCCGCATCCTGCAGAATTCCCAGGACATCGGTCAGCTCGTGAATCCGCTTCAGCGCTTCTTCCGCAAATTCCTTCGAACCGCTTTCGTGCACTGCCTGGTTCACAGCGGTTACCATTTCAAAGATGACGGAAATCGCCAGTGCCGTATTCAGGTCGTCCTCCAGCGCGGCGATAAATCCTTCTTTGTAATAGCCGTTCAGCTTCTCCAAGGTTTCCTTTTCCGAAGCGGACATCTCATCCGTACCGTTCTTCTTCAGAAACTCCAGCGTCTCTACGGCGGTCACAATACGATCGTAGCCTTGTTTTACGCTGTTCATTTCCGTGTCGCTGAAATTAATCGGGCTCCGGTAGTGTCCCGACAGCAGGAAGAACCGAATGAAATCTCCGGTAAAGTCCTTTCGAATGTCCCGAACCGTAAAGAAGTTGTTCAGGGATTTGGACATCTTCACGCCGTCCACGGTGATGTATCCGTTATGCATCCAATACTTTGCGAACGGTACGCCGTTGCAAGCCTCGGACTGTGCAATTTCGTTCTCATGATGCGGGAACTGCAAATCCTGTCCGCCGCCGTGGATATCGATGGTCTCGCCCAGATGCTTCTTCGCCATGGTGGAGCACTCGATGTGCCAGCCCGGACGGCCTTTTCCCCACGGGGAATCCCACGCAATTTCATCCGGTTCCTTCTGCGCCTTCCACAGTGCAAAATCCAGCGGATCCTTCTTCACTTCGCCTATTGCAATCCGGGCGCCGGACTCTAGGTCATCGATATTCTGTCCGGACAGCTTTCCGTAATCTTTGAACTTCCGGGTGCTGTAGTACACATCCCCGTCTGCCTCATAGGCATAGCCCTTATCGATTAGCGTCCGGATGAAAGCAATGATCTCCGGAATGTGCTCGGACACCTTCGGGTGCACGTCCGCCGGAATCACGTTCAGCGCCTTCGCATCTTCGAAGTATTCTTTTATGTACTTCTCGGATACCTCCGGAGCGGTGATTTCCTCTTCCTTGGCCCGGCGAATAATCTTGTCATCCACGTCAGTGAAATTCTGCACGAACTTCACATCATATCCTCTGTATTTGAAATACCGGCGCAGTGTATCGAACACCACGAAAGGTCTGGCATTTCCAATGTGAAAGAAATTGTATACGGTCGGTCCGCAGACGTAAATCCGAACCTTCCCCTCTTCCAGCGGTACGAATTCTTCCTTGCAGCCGGTCATGGTATTGTATATCTTCATCGGTTCCCCTTTCCCCGCCAAATCTCTCCGGCGGTTCCCATTCGGTTAAAAACAATTTCGGGCAGTCTCCATCACCCGATTCAAAATCCGGTCCATTAAATTATACACCAACTACTGCACCAATGCATCCCATAATCAGCAATACGTATATTGCGTTTACGTGGAACTTCTTGATCAGCAGGACGGTGGCGGCGCACATCAGGATGGCAATTCCGTCAATGTGTCCCGGTAAAATACCGGAAATGGCGGAAATGCTCCCCCCTAAAGGATGCTCCGCTTCGACGGCCGGCCGGCAGATGGTAAGGGCCGCGGTAAAAATCATGCCCACCGTCGCGGGCCGAATTCCCTCCAGCGCTCCTTGAACGATTCGGCTCTGCTTGTAGCGATCAATCATGCTGGCGACGATGGCTACAAGGATAAAAGCAGGTGTGGCAACCCCCAGCGTGGCTACGAGGGACCCCGGCATTCCCGCCGTCTGATACCCCACATAGGTGGCCGTGTTCACCGCTACCGGTCCCGGCGTGACCTGTGCAATCGCCACGATGTCCGCATATTGGGACGGGGTCATGGACACAAATCCCCGGATGGTATCGTAGATCATGCCCACGATGGCCATGCCGCCGCCGAACCCCACAGCGCCAATTTTGAAGAATGCCCAGAATAGTTTTGCGAAAATCATTTCAAGACTCCTTCCCGGCGAGTGTTCCAAAGCGACCGAAGAATTCCGGTCACAAGAAACAGGAGTACAATCAGCACCACACTCATATTCGTAAATTCGATCAGCAGAATCCCCGCCAGGGAGGAAATCCCGGAAAACCAATCCTTGATGACGCCCTTAGCAATGGAATATACCGCAATCAGCACCAGTCCCATGGCGGCCGCCCGAAGGCCGCCCAACGCACCCATCACGTACGGATTATCTCCGAAGGCGGACAGGCCTTTGGCCACCAAAATAATCACGACAAAAGAAGGAAGCACAACCCCCACAGTCGAAACAAGGGATCCAAGCAAACCCTTTCGCTTGAATCCCACGTATGTTGCCATGTTAATTGCAATAACACCGGGGAGGCTCTGGCAGACGGATATGACATCCAGCGCTTCCTCTGCCGTGAACCACTTCTTTTCGTTGACGGCGATGTTCTGAAGAATCGGTATCATCGCCACACCGCCGCCAATCGTAAATAATCCCAGTTTAAAGAATGTTATAAAAAGCTCTAACACAATTACAGTCCAAATCTCTCCGCATTTACCAGATCGATGGCATCCTTTGTCGCATCTTCTGCAGACTTCAGGGTCATCTCCCCTTCTCTTCTCAGCTTATACTCCACAACACCCTCGCCGGCTTTCTTTCCGACGGTGATTCGAATCGGCAGTCCCAGCAAATCCGCATCCTTGAACTTCACGCCCGGTCTCTCATCTCTGTCATCGCACAGAACTTCCACACCGGCCTTCTCCAGCTCTTCCTCAATCTTGTCGGCCAGATTCATCTGGGTTTCATCCTGCGGATTGATTACGGTAATCATTACGTGATACGGCGCAACGGAAATCGGCCAGATAATGCCGTTTTCATCGTTGTGCTGCTCGATGATTGCCTGCAGGGTACGGGTGATGCCGATGCCGTAGCAACCCATCTGGTATACGCAGTCGTTTCCGTTCTCATCCCTGTAGAATGTCTTCATGGATTCGGAGTACTTGGTTCCCAGCTTGAAGATCTGTCCAACCTCGATACCTCTGCTATGCTCGATAATCGGTTTTCCGCACTTCGGGCAGCGCTCGCCCTCTTTCAGAACCTTGATATCCGTTACGATGTCGCCCTTGTAATCTCTTCCGTAACATACGCCGGTCATGTGGTGGTCTTCCTTGTTCGCACCGGCACACATGTTCACGGTTCCTACCAGTTCGCTATCCACTACAATCTTGCAGTTCTGCAGTCCTACCGGACCGGTGAATCCGCCGACACAACCGGTGGTTGCACCCATCTCGTCCTCATTGGCGAATTCGATGTAGTGTTCCGGAATGCCCAGTGCATTTACCAGCTTAATCATGTTCACTTCACGGTCACCGCGAACGAAGGCGCATACGTACTCTGCCGGATTCAGTTCATCGTCGTAGGTAACGAACATCAGCGCCTTGATGGACTTCTTCACATCCATGTGGAGGTAGTTGCATACGTCCTCGATGGTCTTGGTTCCCGGAGTATATACGCTCTTCAGTTCTTCCATCTCTTCCTGAACCGGTTCATCATCTACGCATTCCGCCCTCTCCAGCGTTGCCGCATATCCGCATTCCGGACAGTGTGCCAGTTCACTCTCTCCCACGTTAGACAGTGCGGAGAATTCGTGAGAACGGCTTCCACCGATTGGGCCGTTGTCCGCTTCTACAATTCTGTAGTCCAGTCCGCAGCGAGTGAAGATTCTCTCATAAGCACCGTACTCGTTCATGTAGCTGACATCCATTCCCGCTTCATCTCTATCGAAGGAATATCCGTCGCTCATCAGGAACTCTCTGGAACGCAGCAGTCCGTATCTTGGACGAGCTTCGTCTCTGTACTTCCACTGAATCTGGTACAGGGTCTGCGGAAGCTCTCTGTAGGAAGAGAATTCGTTCCGTGCGATATCCGTTACGGTCTCCTCATGCGTCGGTCCAAGGCAGAAGTCTCTTCCGTTTCTGTCCTTGATTCTCCACAGTTCCGGTCCGTATGCATACCATCTGCCGGATTCCTTCCACAGTTCGGCCGGATTCGGTCCCGGCATCAGGATTTCCTGATCGCCGATGCGGTCCAGTTCCTCCCGGACGATATTCTCCACCTTCCGAAGGGAACGGTATCCCAGCGGCATGAATTCATAGATTCCCGCTGCTACCTTGCGAACCAGGTTGGCACGAATCAGCAGCTGATGGCTGACCAGTTCCGCTTCCTTCGGTGCTTCTCTCAATGTCTTCAGATGTCTCTTGGATAATTTCATTTCTATTGTCTCCCTTCAATCGTGCAGCTCGCTATTGCCGCAATACCTTCTTCCCGTCCCGTAAAGCCCAGCTTCTCCGTGGTGGTGGCTTTTACATTCACCTGTCCCTCGGAAACATTCATCGCCCGGGCGAGATTCTCTTTCATGGCTTCTATATGAGGTGCCAGCTTCGGCTTCTCACAAATAATTGTCACATCCACGTTGACAACCCGGTAGTCGCCGATAATCCGGATTACCTCCCGGAGCAGCTCTATGCTGTCCGCTCCCCGATATTTCTCATCGGTATCCGGAAAATATTTTCCAATATCTCCTTTTCCCGCAGCCCCCAGCAGGGCATCCATCAATGCGTGCGTCGCTACGTCCGCATCGGAATGTCCCAGAAGTCCCAATTTGCTGGGGACCGGAGTCCCGCACAATATCAGGTTTCTGTCCGGGACAAGGCGGTGTACATCGTAACCGTTTCCTGTTCTGATTTCCATAGAAATGTCCTCTTTGGTCGTTATTTTTCGGTTGGCGTACTCTCCCTCCACAAGGACCACGGAGATGCCCGCCAATTCCGCGACGGATGCATCATCGGTACCGGAATATCCCTTCTGTCTCGCAACATCGTAGGCCCGGCGAATCACATCCAGCCGAAAGCTTTGAGGCGTCTGAACGCAAAACATGCGCCTTCTCTCAATAACTTTACTGTCCATTATAGGATAAATAAATAACGAGTTCAAGTCGGTATCCGGAATAATCCGCATGGAATCTACCGACGGAACCGCAGTACATACCGCATCCCACCGATCCAGACCCTTTAAGTTTCGGTCAATGATTCCGGTCGTCAGGTCCGCTCGAGCACCATCGTGAATCAGCACCTTCACGGAACTTTCCGAAATTCCTTTCTCTCTGCAAATATTTCCGCACATATCCAGCCCGGCCCGGACGGAGTCTCTTCGTTCCTTTCCGCCCTTCGTCAGCCGCACCGCCTTGCCGGAAACCTCCTGCAGGGCGCGGGCTGTTTTTAGGTAAAAATCCGCATTCGTACCGTCCTCCGGCGTGACGATGACGATTTCGTCGATATCCGGATGTTCCGCAAACGGCCGCGCGGCGCACTCCAAAACAGTGCTGTCCCGATACGGCAGCATCTGCTTCGGCACCTCCGCGTTCATGCGGGTTCCTTTTCCCGCCGCAACTACGATTCCAATGTTCATCGTTTTCTCCCTCAATATATTTTTCTAAAAGTATTCATATATAAAAACCGGTCGTTTCCGGCCATATACCGTTCTCGGTTATATGTGGGATTCGACCAGTTCATCTGCTTCTTCCATTGTATAATTTCCCGCCAGCATCAGCTCGCTTTCCAGAATCTGCTTTGCCGTGCCCAGGAGCTTCTTCTCTCCGGTGGAGAGGGACTTCTTTCGATCGCTTCGCACTAAATTTCGAACAACCGAAGCGACTTCCTCGATTTCCCCGGTTTTCAGCCGATCCATATTCAAGCGGTATCGGCGATTCCAATTCGCCGGCATCGCTTCCGCCTCTTCGCCCAGCAGCTTAAAGACTGTCGGAAAATCTTCCGCAGTAATAATTCTGCGCACGCCAACCCGCGCAGAACTTTCCACCGGAATCAGGACCGTCATCTTGCTGTGCGGCAGGTTCACATCGTAATATTTGTGAATTTCGCCCAACACTTCTTTCTCGACAATATCTGTAATCGTTCCGGCTCCGTACATCGGATATGCTATTTTCTCGCCAACCTGAAACATATCGCCTCTCCTTTTTTCGACACACTGTTATTATATCCCGAGGCAAAAATATTTGCAAGTAAAAATTTATTATTTTACCATCATGCTGTATATATGTCAACTGCATTTCTCGCTTTTTATTGCCGCAAGCGGTACTTTTCGGGACGGGGAAACATATACTTATCAGTTGTTATTCTATCATCTTTCACATTTCTGTGATATAATTTTTACAGTTTTTCAATGGCGCAATCTCTTATAATAAAAGGGACTGCCGGAATACTGAAAGGAGAAACTTGAATGAAGAAATTACTCGTAGTGGACGACGAAGATAAGATCCGTGAGGTCATCAAAGAATACGCTGAGTTCAGCGGATATGAGGTGACCGAAGCAGCCGACGGCATGAGTGCCATCGGTCTCTGCAAGCTCAACGATTACGATTTGATTATCATGGATGTGATGATGCCGAAGCTGGATGGATTCAGCTCCGTGAAGGAAATCAAGAAGATCAAGGATATCCCGGTAATCATGCTCTCCGCCAGAGGGGAAGAATACGACAAGCTGTTCGGCTTTGAGCTGGGCATCGACGATTATGTGGTCAAGCCATTCAGCCCGAAGGAACTGATGGCTCGGGTGAATGCGGTCCTGCAGCGGAAGAGCGGTTCCGAGAACAACAGCGCCCAGGTAATGAAGTTCGACGGACTGGAAGTGAACTTTGCCGCCCGCACCATTACCGTAGACGGTGAACGGGTCAACCTGACCCCGAAGGAATACGACCTTCTCTTCTACCTGATTCAGAATAAGAATATTGCATTGTCCAGAGACAAGCTTCTTTCCGACATCTGGGGATACGACTTCTTTGGCGACGACCGCACCATCGATACCCATATTAAGAATCTGCGGAACAACCTGGGACCGTATCGAAATTTCATTGTAACGTTGAGAGGAGTAGGATACAAATTTGAATACGACGACAGCAAGAAAGGAAAAGAATCAGCAGAATAAGTTTGATCTTAACAGCATCCGAACCGTCATGCTGCTGTACTTCTTCACTTTTGCAGCCGTATTGATTATGCTGATTTGGTCGCTCCAGAGCTTCTTCATGACCCATTATTTTGAACAGATGAAGGTTCAGGAAACGGAGCATACCGCTGCTCTTCTGAAGAACGAGTTTCTGCAGGACGACGGGCAATTCAAGAATCTGGCGCTCAACGCCTCTGCATCCAGTGATATTTTCATCCGGGTGGACACTCCGAACGGCACCAGCGTCTTTGACAACGGTTCGTACTTCAGGCCATCTTCCATCGCCTACGATTACGAAACATCCACGGCGCGGGACCGCTTGGAGAAGAGCAATAAGAATTCCGTTTCCCTAGTGGCTAACGATACGAAGAAGGACAGCCGGAAACTGATTTATGCCACCTACATCGGGGACACACCCAGCAATAACATTTTGTTCATCGTGGCCCCCTTGTATCCGGTGAAATCCACCATATCCATCCTTCGGCTGCAGCTGAAATACATCAGCTGCATCGCCCTGATTGTGGCCGCACTGCTGGCACTGTTCATCGCCCGAAGGCTGTCTCGACCGATTAAGGACATCACCAAATCGGCCGTGGAACTTTCTCACGGCAACTACAACGTGAAATTCAACGGAGGCATGTTCACAGAGACCAACGAATTGGCCCGAACCTTGAATACCGCTTCCTACGAAATGCAGAAGACGGACTTCTATCAACGGGATTTGATTGCCAATGTGTCCCACGATCTGAAGACTCCGCTCACCATGATCAAATCCTACGCGGAAATGATCAACGACATCTCCGGTGATAATCCGGAGAAGCGGAAGGAGCACCTAAAGGTCATCATCACCGAAGCGGATCGGCTGAACAAGCTGGTATCCGACATGCTTTCCGCCTCCAAGATTCAGTCCAACAATCTGGAGCTGGACAAGGAAATCTTCGATTTGGTGGCAGTGACGGAGGAAATCGTGGCTACCTATAAGGTGCTGAACGAGCAGAACGGATACCACATCCGACTGAACAAGTGCAAGGCGGCTTATGTCTACGGCGACAAGGAGAAAATCAAACAGGTCCTGTCCAACTTCGTCTCCAATGCCATTAAGTATTGCGGTGAGGATCGGGTGGTGATCGTGGAGGTAAAGCGAATCGGCAAAAAGGTCCGGGTAGATGTTATCGACCACGGCGACGGCATCGCCTCCGACGAACTGTCCCACGTATGGGAACGGTATTACCGCACCAGCGCGAACCGGAACCGGAGCATCGAAGGATCCGGCCTGGGGCTTTCCATCGTCAAAGGTATTCTGGTACTCCACAATGCTAATTACGGGGTAAAAAGCAAGGTAGGCCAGGGCAGCGACTTCTGGTTCGAAATGGATACGGTGAAAAAGCCGACAGATACCGAATGCAAAAATAAAACCCATGGATAATAATTCAATCTCTGTCCGGCGCAGAACCCGGGCAGAGATTTTTACGGTGTATAATTCACACTGCTATTTTCGTTTGATTTATTAATTATATAAAACATTTGGAGGAATGTATGAACAAAAGAGTCTGCATTATTTACACCGGCGGCACCATCGGCATGGTGCCGACCCGGGACGGCTACCAGCCGAAGGAAGGATATTTTTCCGGCGAACTGGAGAAGATTCGGGATCTGTATTCCGATGCCATGCCGAAGTGGGATCTCATCGAATACGATCCGCTTCTGGATTCGTCCAACATCACCTACGTGCAGTGGAACCGGATGGCCAACACCATTAAAGAGAACTACGAGCGCTACGACGGCTTCGTCATTCTCCACGGCACCGACACCATGGCCTATAGCGCTTCTGCCCTATCCTTCATGCTGGAAGGTCTGAAGAAACCGGTCATCTTCACCGGTTCGCAGATTCCTCTGTACGAGCTCCGTTCCGACGGACGGGACAATCTGATCACCTCCCTGATGATTGCGGCCAATAGTGACATCCACGAGGTATGCCTGTATTTCGGCAACCATCTGATTCGGGGAAACCGTGCTGTCAAAACCTCTGCGGACGGACTGATTGCATTCTCCTCCCCGAACTACCCGGTACTGGCCAAAGCCGGCATCGACATTGAATACTTCCCGAACCGCTTCCTGCCGGAACCAAAAGAACCGTTCCGGGTAACGGAGATGAAACCCACATCCATCGGTGTCATCAAATTGTTCCCGGGAATTCACTTCGATCTCTTTGCGCCAATCGTCAACAAGGATCTTCAGGCCCTGGTTCTGGAAACCTTCGGCACCGGAAACATTCCGAACTACGATTCGGAGCTTCCGCCGCTCATCAGCAAGGCTATCGAAAACGACACCGCCGTGGTGGTATGCACGCAGTGCATGCAGGGAACCGTTCGTCTGGGCACCTATGAGACCAGCTCCGAACTGGCCCGGGCCGGTGCCGCCAGCGGCAGCAATATGACCACCGAGGCCACGGTCACCAAGCTTCAGTACCTGTTCAGCAAAGGCTTCACTGCCAACGAGGTTCGCGACTGGGTAGAATCAGACCTACGGGGAGAGCTGACCATTGGCTAGCCGGAACAAGAAGCACGCCATCATCCCTGTTTTTATCCCTCACAAAGGGTGCCCCAACGACTGCATCTTCTGCAACCAGCGGAAAATCACCGCACGCTCGGCGGCAGTCACCCCGGAGGATGTGCGAACCACCATCCGCACTTGGCTCACCACGCTGCAAGATGTTCCGGCAGTGGAAGCCGCATTCTACGGCGGGAGTTTTACGGGGATTCCGTTGGAAGAACAGCGGGCCTACCTGGAAGTGGCGCAGGAATACAAGTGGGCGGGGGCAATTCAGAAGATTCACCTGTCCACCCGGCCGGACTACATCACCCCGGAGATCCTGGACAACCTGAAAGAATATTCCGTGGATACCATCGAGCTGGGCGTGCAGTCCTTCGATGAGGATGTACTCCGCCAAAGCCGCCGAGGCCATACAGCGCAGCAGGTCTACGACGCCGTTTCACGAATCCAAGACTACGGTTTCGAGCTGGGAATTCAGCTGATGATTGGACTGCCCGGCGATACGATGGAGAAGTGCCTCTATTCCGCACGGGAAACCGCCCGTCTGCGGCCGCAGCTGGCGCGCCTGTATCCCACCATCGTTCTGGACGAAACGGATCTCTATGACGCATACCGGCAGGGCACGTACATCCCGCTGAGCCGAGAAGAGGCCGTTCTTCGCACAAAAGAAATGTACAAAATCCTAGAGGCGTCCGATATTACCATCATGCGAGTGGGGCTGAAGAGCACGGAGCTCATCGGCGACGGCGGAGCCATTAACGGCGGAACCTACCACCCGGCCTTTCGCCAGCTGGTGGAAGGGGCGATTGCCCGAGAACGCATCGAGCCGCTGCTGAATCGATTGAAACTCAACGCTTCCGGCAATTCTTTAACAGAAAACAAACAGAAAATTGATGTATTTTCTAACGGAAAATGGTATTCTAATATGGTAGGTAATGAAGCCGACAATAAAAAGTATTTTACCCAAAAATTTCCGGAATTCAATTTCCGCTTTCGCCGGGACGACAGCCTGGCCGACGGACAGTTCCGGGTATCTGCAAAGGAGGAAAAAAATGGATAGAGAGAAAGCTGTGGTAACCATCACCGGCAGAGATGAGGTAGGCATTCTGGCCTCCGTCTCCGCTTGCTGCGCCAATGCCAATGCCAGCGTCATCGAGATGACCCAATCCGTAAAGCAGGACTTCTTCACCATGATGATGGTCATCAGCATCGAACAGATGAATGTAACAATTGCTGAGCTCCGGGATGCGATTCTGAAGGAACTCCCGACAATGGACGTTCATGTAATGCATGAAAATATTTTCAATTCCATGCATCGGATTTAGCAGAAGGGAGAACAAGCATGTATAACGATATTGGCGATATCTTGGAAACCATTTCCATGATTCGAGACAAAAACCTGGATGTCCGTACCACCACCATGGGCATTTCTCTGCTGGACTGCGCGGACAGCGACATCGACCGCTCCTGCGAGAAGATCTACGAAAAGATCTGCCGAAAAGCGGAACACCTGGTGGAAACCGGCGAAAAGATTACCGGAAAGTACGGAATTCCAATTGTAAACAAGCGGGTTTCCGTTACACCGATTGCCATGCTGGCCGGTGTATCCGGCGGCGATCCGGTGAAATACGCACGTACGCTGGATCGAGCAGCTCATACTGTCGGAATTGATTTTATCGGCGGATATTCCGCACTGGTCCAGAAGGGCTTCAGCGCCGGGGACCGGGAACTGATTGAATCCATCCCACAAGCTTTGGCCGAAACCCAGCTGGTGTGCTCCTCGGTAAATATCGGCTCCACCAAGGCCGGCATCAACATGGATGCCGTTGCCCTGATGGGCCGACAGATTCAGAAAGCCGCACTCCTCACCAAAGATAACCAGTGCATGGGCGCTGCCAAACTGGTGGTATTCTGCAACGCGGTAGAGGATAACCCGTTCATGGCCGGTGCTTTCCACGGCGTGGGCGAAGCAGATTCCGTCCTCAGCGTTGGCGTATCCGGTCCGGGCGTGGTTCGGTCCGTGCTGCATGACCTTCCGGACGATGCTCCGCTGAACGAGGTGGCAGAAACCATTAAGAAAACGGCATTTAAGATTACCCGTGTCGGTCAGCTGGTGGGTTCTGAAGCCGCTGCCGCATTGGGCGTACCGTTCGGAATCGTGGATCTGTCTCTGGCACCGACTCCGGCAATCGGCGATTCCGTTGCACGTATTCTGGAAGAAATCGGCCTGGAGCAGTGCGGTACTCACGGTACCACCGCTGCACTGGCCATGCTCAACGATGCGGTTAAAAAGGGCGGCGTAATGGCTTCTTCCAGTGTCGGCGGACTCTCCGGCGCATTTATCCCGGTAAGTGAAGACGAGGGTATGATTGCTGCCGCTCGCAGCGGAAACCTGGTTCTGGAGAAGCTGGAAGCCATGACCGCGGTATGCTCCGTGGGTCTGGACATGATTGTGATTCCGGGAGACACCACTCCGGAAACCATCTCCGCCATCATCGCCGACGAGGCGGCCATCGGCATGGTGAACAGCAAAACCACAGCCGTTCGCGTTATTCCGGCCATCGGTCTGAAGAGCGGTGAGGAACTGAACTTTGGCGGGCTGCTGGGCTACGGTCCGGTAATGGATCTGAAGAATCCTTCCCCGGCAAAAATGATTCGCCGCGGCGGACGGATTCCGGCTCCGCTTCAGAGCTTGAAGAACTAACAAAAAATATAGACGCTTCATGAAAAAAGCGAGAGGGCTGCACTGCAGCTCTCCCGCTTTTTTCGTGGTATGTTTTACTTTCCCTTTACGGTCTCAGGCCCATTCCGCCTTCCAGGGTGATGGTCTCACCGCTCATGAACTTGAAGTCCGGCGAAGCCAGCTGTACGCAGGCACGACCGATTTCTTTCTCTACGTCGCCGTAATGACCTGCCGGCGGCATCTTTACATTCGCTTCATTTGTTCATTTTTCTAATTACTGTATTAATACCAGAATTTACCGCTGAACGCGAAGGACACCTCGGCCGTCAGGCTGATTCGACCTTCCAGGAAGTTCACCAGAATATCGCCTCCCGGCGTTTCCACGATAATCTCCTTATCTCCTCTGCAGTAGCCCTGTTCCACCGCCATGCGGGCGGCACAGAATGCCGCACTGGCGCTGGAGAGCACCGCACCGTTGGCGCCGTCCCAGATCTTCAAACGGATGGTGGACGCATCCACCACCTTGATGAACTCGAAGCATGCCGGTGCATTGAAGATATCCGAATATTCGATTTCCGGTCCCAGCTTTTCGATATCAAAGGTATCGATGGAGTCGCAGAAAATCTGGCAGTGGAGCCCGCCCCCGGCAATTCGGCTGGTTTTCAGCGCCGTTGCGCCGGCGGTCGCCAGCTTCTCCTGAACGCAAGCGTCCGCAGCGGCTGCCTTTTCCATATCCCGGTCGTACAGGAACTGATCTTCCGGAACATACATGATTACCGATGTTACCCATCCGTCTCGCATGAACAGCTTCAGCTTCTGGATACCGTTGACGGTTTCCACCGTCATCATATCCCGACCGATCAAGCCCTGCTCGTAGGCGTATTTTGCACCGCAGCGGATGCCGTTTCCGCAGGCATCCCCTTCCGTGCCGTCGCTGTAGAAGACTCTCATCTTCACATCGGCCTTCCGGGACTTCTCCACCAGGACGATGCCGTCGCCGCCGATGGAGCGGTGGCGGTCGCACAGGCTGATGCACAGGGACTCCGGTCCCTCAATCCGTCCGTCGAAGTTATCCAGTACGATATAGTCATTTCCGCAGCTGTGCAGCTTGGTAAAGTACACATTTCGGTGGGTTGCCCG
Source organism: Mogibacterium kristiansenii (assembly GCF_029224645.1). Classification (NCBI taxonomy): domain Bacteria; kingdom Bacillati; phylum Bacillota; class Clostridia; order Peptostreptococcales; family Anaerovoracaceae; genus Mogibacterium; species Mogibacterium kristiansenii. Next base: position 69,255 of record NZ_JAQXUZ010000018.1, on the reverse strand, counting down.
CATATGGTTGATGTCCACCAGCTCGGTGTTCTGTTCCGAATATCTGGATTCAATCATATTGACCAGGGCACCGGCGGTATCCACGCTGGTGAGGCAAGGGATGCCCAGCTGCATCGCCCGCTTGTGCACGGCGGTGTAATCGCCCAATGCCGCATCGTTGGCCTGTCCGGTAAAGATGATATAGCTGGTCTTTCCGCTTTCCATCAGATCGATGATATCCGTGCTCTTCTGGGCCTTCTGAACCTGAGTAACCTCGATACCCATGGTGCGGATGGCTTCTGCCGTGCCTCTTGTGGCATAAAGCTTCATTCCCAGGGTGTGCAGTTTCATGGCAATCGGCAGGATTTCCGGATAATCCCGTTTCTGAACGGAAATCATCACGCCGTGTTCTTCTCCGTATTTTCTCGGCGGCACGGTGAATCCGGCGGCGGTCAGTCCCTTGAACAGAGCTTCGTTCATGGTCCGACCCAGTCCCAGAACTTCTCCCGTGGATTTCATTTCCGGTCCCAGGATGGAGTTGGCATCGGTGAGCTTCTCAAAGGAGAATACCGGAACCTTTACGGCCACGTAGGCCGGAGTGCGGTACAATCCCGTTCCGTATCCCAGATCTTCCAGCTTCGCCCCTAGCATTACCTGGGACGCCAGATCCACCATCGGTACACCGGATACCTTGCTGATGTACGGTACCGTCCGGGAGGCTCTCGGATTCACCTCGATGACGTACAGCTCTCCGTTGTACTGGAGATACTGAATATTGACCAGTCCCTTGGTACCCAACGCCAGCGCCAGTTTCTCGGAAATATCCACAATTCGTCTCAGCTGACGATCCGACAGATTGAACGGAGGATATACAGCGATGGAGTCCCCGGAGTGAATTCCGGCTTTCTCGATATGCTCCATGATTCCCGGAATCAGCACATCCTCTCCGTCGGAAATAACATCCACTTCCAGCTCAATGCCCGGCATGTATTTGTCCACCAGCACCGTATTGTCGTCGGAGTTTTCCAGAATCCGCTCCATGTACTTCCGGGTATCCTCTTCGTCCCCGGCAATGGTCATGTTCTGGCCGCCGATGACGTAGGACGGTCTCAGAAGCACCGGATAGCCGATTTCTTCTGCCGCCCGGAGTGCGCCCTCCAGGTCGGTGACACTCTGACCCTTCGGACGGCTGATGCCGAATTTTTCCAGAAGAGCGTCGAACTTACCTCTGTCTTCCGCCAGATCGATTCCTTCTGCGGAGGTGCCCAGAATCTGAATTCCGTTGTCGTGCAGGAACTGGGTGAGCTTGATGGCGGTCTGACCACCGAAGGCCACAACGACGCCAATCGGCTTCTCCACCTTGATGATGTTCATCACGTCTTCCGGATGGAGCGGCTCGAAATACAGGCGGTTCGCCGTGTCGTAGTCCGTGGATACGGTTTCCGGGTTGTTGTTGACAATAACTACGTCGTAGCCCATCTCCCGCAGCGTCCATACGCAGTGTACCGATGAGTAGTCGAACTCGATTCCCTGACCGATTCGAATCGGGCCGGAACCCAGTACCATGATAACCGGCTTTCCGCTGCGGCGGAAGCTTCTGGATTCGCATTCCTTATCCGTTGTGGAATAGAAATACGGGGTCATTGCGTCGAATTCTGCGGCGCAAGTGTCTACCATCTTATAGCTGAAGTCCATGCCCGGAACTTCTTCCACTTCGGCAATCCGGCAAATCGCTTCGTCGGTATAGCCCAGCTTCTTCGCTTCCTCGTACATCTCTGCCGGAAGTCCTTTATTTTTGGCCGACTCTGCCAGCTCCAGTTCGAAGTCTGCCAGATGTTTGATCTTGTTCAGGAACCAGCGGTCGATCTTCGTGATGTCGTGCACCTGATCCACGGTGACCTGTCTCGTCTTAAAGCCTTCGAAAATCGCGAAGATGCGGTGATCGTCCTGCGTGCCGATCCGTTCCGTCAGGGTTTTGTCGCCCTGGTACTCGAAGTTCAGAGTGTCCAGGGAAATTTCCGCACCGCGGATGGCCTTCATCAATGCCGCCTCGAAGGAGTTGGCGATGGACATGACCTCACCGGTGGCCTTCATCCGGGTGCCCAGCTTCCGGCTGGAGCCGGCGAATTTGTCAAACGGCCACTTCGGCACCTTCAGCGCCACGTAATCCACCGTCGGCTCGAAGCAAGCGCAGGTCTTTCCGGTTACGTCGTTCACGATTTCGTCCAGGGTGTATCCCAAAGCGATTCGGGTGGTTACCTTGGCGATCGGATAGCCGGTGGCTTTGGACGCCAGGGCCGAGGAACGGGACACTCTCGGGTTCACCTCGATTACCGCATACTCAAAGCTGTCCGGGTTCAAGGCAAACTGGCAGTTGCATCCGCCTTCAATGCCCAACGCCGAAATGATTCTCAGCGCCGCGGAACGGAGCATCTGGAACTCCTTGTCCGCCAAAGTCAGGGTCGGTGCCACGACGATGGAGTCACCCGTGTGCACGCCCACCGGATCCAAGTTCTCCATCGGACAGATCTGAATCACATTGCCCATGGAGTCTCGCATGGTCTCAAATTCGATTTCCTTCCATCCGGCGATGCTCTTCTCCACCAGAATCTGGGTAATCGGGGACTGATCCAATCCATTCTGTGCGATGATGCGCAGTTCCTCTTCCGTCTCCGCGATTCCGCCACCGCTGCCGCCTAGGGTAAAAGCAGGACGCACGATGACCGGGTACCCGATTTCCTTTGCAATATCCAGCGCCGTCTGCAGGTCTTCCGCAATTCCGGAAGGCACGCAAGGCTCGCCGATTTCTTCCATCACCTCACGGAACAGTTCCCGGTCTTCTGCCTTATCGATGGCGTCCACATTGGATCCCAGCAGGCGCACGTTGTGCTCTTCCAGCCAGTTCTCCTTGGAAAGCTGCATGGCAATGGTTAATCCGGTCTGTCCGCCCAGTCCGGCCAGCAGGCCGTCCGGCTTCTCTTTCTCGATGATTCTCTTTACGGTTTCCACCGTCAGCGGCTCCAGATAAATCTCATCCGCCAGGTGTTTATCCGTCATGATGGTGGCCGGGTTGGAGTTCACCAGCACCGTATCGATGCCTTCCTCCTTCAGCACCCGGCAGGCCTGGGCGCCGGCATAGTCAAACTCCGCCGCCTGGCCGATGACAATCGGTCCGGAACCGATTACTAGAACTTTCTTAATACTTTTATCTTTAGGCATTTTTGTACTCCTCCATCAACTCAATGAACTGTTTAAACAGAAAACTCGTATCGTGAGGACCCGCATGAGCCTCCGGATGAAATTGTACGGAAAATGCGTTCTTGTCCGGATAAATCATTCCTTCACAGGTCTGGTCATTGGCATTCACGAAGCTGACCTCCCCTTTTCCTTCCAGGCTTTCCGGGCGAACCGCATAGCCGTGGTTCTGGGTGGTGATAAAAGTATGACCGCAATTCTCGCCGAAGGTGACCGTAGCCGGCTGATTTCCGCCCCGGTGACCGTACTTCAGCTTAAAGGTTTCGCCGCCCTGAGACAGCGCCAGCAGCTGGTGTCCCAGGCAGATGCCGAAAATCGGAACCCGGTTCATCAGTTTTCGGATTTCTTCAATGCATCCGGTATTTTCCGCCGGGTCTCCCGGGCCGTTGGACAGCATTACGCCATCCGGCCGGGATGCCAGAATCTCCTCTGCGGAAGTGGTGCTGGGTACCACCCGAACCTCACAGCCGTACCGGTTCAGCTTGCGGATGATATTTCTTTTTGCGCCGTAATCGATCAGGGTAACGCGATATTTTGCTTCTCCTTCCGGAGAAACGGTGTACGCCTCATCGCAGGTAACGGACTTTACGGCATTAACAATTGTATATTCTGTTACTGCATCCAAGTTTTCCGGAATCTCGGAGCAGATGACTGCGTTCATTACGCCGTGCTCCCGAATTTTCCGGGTCAGCGCACGGGTGTCGATGCCCCAAATTCCCGGCACATCGTTGTTTTTCAAGAATGTATCCAGATCATATTCCGAGCGGAAGTTGGATGGGGTATCACAGTATTCCCGAACCACGTATCCCTTCAGGGCGCATTTGCCCTCGAAATCTTCTTCCATCATTCCGTAATTTCCGATCAGCGGAAATGTCTGCATGACAATTTGTCCGCAGTAGCTCGGGTCCGTCAGCGTTTCCACATAGCCTTCCACACCGGTGGTGAAGACCAGTTCGCCGATAGAATCCCGTTCCGCTCCGAACCTTCTACCTTCCAGAATCGTGCCATCCGCCAGTATCAGATAGCCTTTCTTGTCCTTATTCAAAGTAATCTCCTTTCAAAAAACCATCATTTCATACATTTCATAACCCTTGCGAATTTTTCCTATCTCATCACCTCCCGCAAAATTTCCCTGAAATAGCAACCTTCCTCTTTCTTTTAATCTATCTTGTGACCTTGTCCAGCCCAATGATGAACTGCTTCAGGTCTTTGATATGCGCTTCTGCTTCCCGGCGCGCCTTCTCCGCATCACCGGCAACAATTGCTTCCATAACATGCTTGTGTTCCTTCGGAATCCGTTCGAATACGGTTCCGTCATCATAATAGAGATACCGGAACCGCATGGACAGTTCCTGCACCTGACGGCTCAGCTCAATCAGCACGTTGTTTCGGCTGCAGCGAACGATGAAATTATGGAACTTCTCGTCGTATTCCACGATTTCCTCTTTATCTCTGGCTTCCACGGCCATCTCATACAGCCGGTGCATCTTGCTCAGTGCCAGCTTCTCTTCCTCTGTAATCCGTTGTGCCGCCAGACCGGCCGCTAGACCTTCCAAATCTTCTCGTACCTCAAAAATATCCAGCATGTTCTGGATTGAAATATCCGATACGTACGCACCCCGTCTCGGTTCAATCACCACAAGTCCATCCGTCGCCAGCTCTCGAATGGCCTCCCGGATCGGTGTCCGGCTGACATTCATTCTCTCCGCCAGATCGATTTCCATCAAACGCGTTCTGGCTTGAATCTCGCCGGTAAGGATTTTGTGTTTGAGTTCCAGATATACTAGTTCTCGCAACGGCTTCTGAATCTGCAAATCAATGTTCATCATACATCTCTCCACTTTCTGTGTACCATACCTTCCAGTTGTCCCGAATCCATGGGGCATCTTTCGCCATTCGGTAATCAGATTCGGCTTGTGCCATCGAATTATAGTATGCAACCATTGTGGGGCCGCTGCCGCTCATCAGCACCCGGTCCGCCCGGAGATTTGCCTCCATGGCATCCTTTAGCGCTTTCGCTTCCGGATACTGTTTCAGTGTGTATTCTTCCATTCGGTTAAAAAAAAGTTTCTCCTCCACCGAACGTCCGGTTTGAGCATCCAATGCTTCGTACACTTCTCGCGTAGATACTCCGATTCCCGGATTCATCAGAATCACTCCGTATGGTTTCGGTTCCGTCGGCCGAACAATTTCGCCGATTCCCTCAATCTCTGCAGCTACTGAAGCTTCTTCAATTCCCGGCAATTCCGAAAAAACCGTTCTGTTCTTTCGCGCATTCATCATCAACGAGAACGGTACATCCGCTCCCACCGATGCCCCCAGCACCATCAGTTCCCGCAGCGAGAACGGGTTTCCGCAAAGGGCATTGGTCGCCAACATGCATCCCGCCGCATTGCCGCTTCCCCCGGCAATGCCTGCCGCTACCGGCAATTTCTTATCCACGAAGAGATACAGTTCCTCCGGTCGTTTTCCGTCTTCCGGCAATGCCTTCAGCACCGCTTCCACTCCCCGGTACGCCAAGTTGTCCGATCCCAGGGAAATTGCACTGTAATTCATACAAAATTTTACACGAACACCCTGGATAAAGCAATTGTTTGAAGGAAATTTTTGCATGCAAATACCCAAGGACTCTTCCGTAAGTCCCATAGTCACTACATCGTGAAGTCCAAGATCTTGCATAAAGGACAAAATATCGTGATATCCGTCCGGACGTCTCCGGAGTACTTCCAGCGAAAGATTAATCTTCGCATAGGCGTTCATGGTGATAGATGAATTCATGCTTTTCCCTCCTGATTCGGAATCTGCTTACAAAAAAGGAATGCCAAGGGCATTCCTTTCAAAAAATACTATCTCTGGTTCCGATTGCCGAACTTCTTCGCCGCTTTCGCCGCCTTTGCCGTCGGACCGTGTGAGGAAATATATTTACCGCCCGCTGTAGAAATCGGACGCGGTGCGGAAACGCTGTACACGTTCGGGAGAATCTCACTCAGCTTCAGCTGATAATCCTTCACGTACTCGGCTTCTCCGTTCTTGTTCTTCCGCTTTGCCTTCTTTGCGGCCTTTTCTTCCTTCTTCTTGTTCTCTGCAATAACCTCTTCCACGGTCTTGCCGGTGCGCTTTGCTTCGTGGTACGGATTGAAAGCGACCTCTTCCTTCTCGTCCTTCTTATTTTTCTTTTCCTGCTGCTGGTTGGCATTTCGAATGGTCATCACGGTAATACCACCGAAGATCAGGAACATCATGCCCATGTTAATCATCATGTTCAGGCGCTGATTGAAAGTCGTGAAAGAAAGGGTGGTCTCCTTGCCCAGGCGGTCACCCTGATCGTCCATCAGATTCTCGGAAATTACCAATTTGTATTTCGCGTTGTTCTCAACCTTGAATTTCTTATTGTTGCTGTCACCCAGAACCAGCAGAAGACCCTTGTCCGCCTTGCTGCTCATCACCTTAATCGGAATTTCCTTGCCGTTCGGGTCCACAATCTTTACGCACTTCGCGTTGTTCTTCTGTGCCTTTTCGCCGGCCAGCTCCCGGTTGAAACGCAGCTTCACGCCGACGTTCTCAATGGAAGTATTGGTCTGTCCATCCTTCGGATAGGAATTCACCAATTTAAAATCGCTTTCATCCGCCGAAACGAATGCCACGCTCATTGTTACCAGCACCGCTGCCAGCAGTGCAATCAGGCCTTTTCTCTTCATCAATTGTTTCCTCCATCAGTATTGTCCGGCGATGTCATTCTCTGCCGGAAAAGTTTTCGCTTCCGTGCCTTCACCGCGCGCATGTTCCGAAAGAAGTCCGACAGAATCTGTCCGCACTCCGCCTCCAGAATTCCCGTCTCCACCTCCATTCGGTGATTCAACCGTTCCTCCTGTACCACATTGAATACGGAGCCGCAAGCTCCGTTCTTCGGATCCATCGCACCAATCCACAAGCAATCCAACCGTGCCAAAACCATGGCGCCGGCGCACATGGCACAGGGCTCCAAGGTGACGTACAGCTCGCAGCCGGTCAGCCACTTGCTTCCCAGCACCCGCTCCGCCTTCCGAATGGCCAGCATCTCCGCATGCCCGGATGAATTTCGGTCGGTCTCTACATGGTTATATGCTTTTGCGATAATCTCTCCATCTCGCACCACAACCGCGCCCACCGGGACTTCTCCGATTTCCGCCGCCGCTTCCGCTTGATGCAGTGCCTCTCGCATATACATCTCATTTATATCCATAGCCGAATAATTTTATCATAGTCGGGGTTTCAATACAAGTTCTTTCGCAGATTATACCCCCCCATTTAAGAAAACTTTTGGTTAGTCGCATTTAACAATCTAGACAAAGGTTTCGCCATTGCATATAATGGAGTAGGTAAATTTTGTTAAGATAAAGGAGGGTTATCCCAATGGCTACATTAGATGTAAATGTTGAAGTAAGTGCTCGCCACGTGCACCTGTCCCAGGAGGACATCGAGAAACTGTTTGGTGCAGGTTATGAGCTGAAGGTTAAGAAGGAAATCGCAGGCGGTTTCGTTGCAGAAGAAAGACTGACCATCACCGGACCGAAGAGATCCATGGAGAGAGTTGCAATTCTGGGACCGGCTAGAAAAGGCACTCAGATTGAGCTGGCTGCTACAGACGCTCGTTCCCTGGGCGTAGATGCTCCGATCAGACTGTCCGGAGATCTGGCAGGCACACCGGGAATCAAGCTGACTGCTGAGAACGGAAACTCCGTTGAGACCGAAGCAGGCTGCATCGTTGCTCAGAGACACGTTCACCTCTCCGAGGAAGACGCTGCTAAGCTGGGCGTTGAGCAGAACCAGAACGTTGATCTGAAGATCGACACCGGCAAGAAGAGAGCTCTGGTATTCGGCGACGTTATCGTAAGAATCGGCGGACCGGTTTCCGTTGTTCATCTGGACACAGACGAAGGCAACGCTGCATGCACCGGCAGAGCTTGCGTTGGTACCGTTATCGCTGAATAATTTCGGCACGAACGAATTTTTGTAAAAAAAGAACGAGAGGGAATCGGTAAAGCCGTTTTCCTCTCGTTTTGTATTGCATAGATTTCCGGTTCGTTTCAATGTATCATCCCGACACTACGCCAGCTGATGGAAGTTCTCCCGCAGGTAGTCCACGAACGCCTTCATCACCGGGTTCATCCACTTGTTCTTCAGGCGAATCAGTTGGGTCCACATCTGCATCTCCAGCTTTTCCGTATCGATAATGGCCAATGCGCCGTGATTGATTGGATCGTCCGCCAAGAATTTCGGCAGGAAGGACACGCCCTTCCCCTGGCAGATCATGTTGATAATAGCGGAAGTGGAGCCGATTTCCAGGCTCGGATGATAGTTGATTCCCCGCTCGGCCAAAGCCTCTTCCATGTAGAGGCCGTAGCTGACTCCCCGGTCGGAAGTGATGAAGTTATCCCGAACCACCCGTTCCAGCGGTACGTTCTTCATGGCAGCCAGCGGGTTGTCCGGATTCGTGACGAACACGATATCCTCTTTCCGCTCCGCCACACTGACGAAGTCCGCAGAAATCAGTTTCCGCTCCAAGGTAAAGATGAAGTCCAACTCGTTCTGACGAAGAAGATCGAATGTGGAGGTCAGCATATCGGATGTCTTGATCACCACGTCAACCTTCGGATATTTCTCGTGAAAACCCGGGAGAATTCCCGGAAGAATTCCGGCCGAAAAGGACGAGCTGGCACCTATGCGAAGTGTGCCGGAAGGCTCATCGTCTTCCTTCATGAACGACGCCGCTTCTTCCACCGATTTCAGCAACCGCAGTGCATATGGCATGAACTTTTCGCCGGAATGGGTCAGCTTTACACTTCGACCGATTCGATCGAACAGCTGCGTGCCCAGCTCGTCTTCCAGCTGCTTGATCTGTACCGTAACCGCCGCCTGAGAGTACCCCAGCTGTGCCGCCGTCTTGGTAAAGCTCTGCATTTCCGTCGCTTTGACAAATGTTACTATATTACGAATTTCCATAAACGTTCTCCTTATACCTTTCAAAATTTATAATATCAAAAACAAACGCAAAATTCAATAGACCGTTGAAAATGTTGATATACTTGAATTTGAGAAGATATTCGATTTTCTGAATATCCCATTTGGTTTTCGTAAATCATTTATTATTTTTTATTGTTAGATTTATAACTATTAATTTTACAAAACATTCCCCGTATAGTATTATCATATTGTAATAAACAAACCTCTACAAAATAACCATATAAGAAAAAAACAGAAGTGACGCCGTTCTTATCGCTTCTGTTTTTCTTTTTTGATTTTATTCTCGCCCTCACGGAGATCTTTCGGTTGACTTCTTTTCGAATCACCTATATGATACATAATAGTATACGAAAGGTGGATTATTATGAAAAAACAATTTACTCATATCTTTACGCTTCTCACCATGGCACTGGTAATGGCTGCCGTACCGGTATGCTCTTTTGCGGCGACCGGCGGAAAGAGCCACGTAAGGGAAATTCTCTTTGCAGGCATCGCCATCGCCTTCGCAATTGATATGTGGCGAGAGTTCAAGAAAAGAAAATAACGGAAATCAAAAGGGAAAATGCACCATCATCGCATTCTCCCTTTTTTATTTCTATTTGTATTTCGTCTTAACCCGATTCAGATAAGAGGTCTTCGTTGCCGGCGCCTCCTCCATCCCCAAGAGCAGGGACAACACGTGGCGAATTTCTTTTCCGTTTCGAGCGTACTGTCCGGCACAGGAAGCGCAGAACGTGGTATTCCGAAGCCCGGAAGAAGTCAGCCCTTCGCCGAATTTTTTTGCCAGCTCCGGCTCCTCTGCCGATGCCATGCCCCCCAGACCGCAGCACTGTTCTGCCGCAGTCACTGCCGGCTCATATCCCAACAGTTTGCAAATGCCGTCGTACCATTCCCGATCGATTCGGTCCGGGCACGGAATCTGAATCTCGATATCCTTCGGCACGGAAATCTCCGGGACCAACTCCGGAAGCACCTCGTAGATGGATCTCACCCGTTGAGGAATTCGTTCCTTTAAGAAATAGTAACAGTTCGGGCAGGTGGTAATCACCTCGCCGATGTCCCGGCTCTCCAGTTCCCGGCTGATTCGGTTCACGATTCGCTCCTCGTCCCGGTAGAGTCCCAGCTCCGCAATGGGCTTTCCGCAGCAGTCGTACACCGTTCCGATGCCCTTGGCCTTGCACAGGTCCGCGATTTTCCGGTTGGTCTTCGGAAACATCGAAGGGAAGTTGCAGCCCGGGAACAGCACCCGCCCCGCCGTGGCATTTCGGTAATTCCGGAATTTGTAATCCTTCTTTTCCTTGAGCACGAAGGAATAGGGTTTCTCCTCCAGCTTTCCGTCCCGCACCTGCATCCGCCGCAGATTCTGAAACAGCTGCCTGCCGGAAATTCCCGCCGGGCACACCCGGTCGCAGTTACCGCAGAGAAAGCACCCATAAACATGTTCTTGTAATTTCGTCACATCTCCCAGATCCATCTCGTACTTGTCCAGGAATGCGCAGTTCTCCCGGCATTTTCCGCAGTGCACGCAGGCATCCGCTATGTTCTGCAGGGATTCCAACGAGCAAGTCTCGTCCCATTTTTCGAATTTACTCATCGGAGGCCTCCTCTTCCGGCACGTATTTCTTCCGCAGGGTTTTGCTCAGCACCATCACCGCCACCACAATGGCCGCGGTCAGACCGATGTACAGCAGCTTGTTGGACGCACCGGTGAGGGCGTAAGTTCCCACGGTGTACATGGCCACCCCCGGGATCATGAACACGAAGGTGCCCAGGGAATACTTTCCCAAGCTGATATCCGTAATCCCGTAAGCGAAATTCTGCAGGTTGTACGGAAACAGCGGCACCAGCCGGGTGATCATCAGCACCATCATCTCATTTTTGGTGCTCTTATCGAAGAGCAATCGGTTGATGTAGCGATTCTTTACAATTTGATCCCGCAGGCTGTCCTGCAAAAAGAACCGCCCTACCAGGAAGGCGGCAATCGCCCCCAAGGTGGCCGACAGGACGCAGAGCAGCGTGCCCCACCAGGGACCGAAAATCGCCCCGGCGATGATGGCAAAGGTCACCCCCGGCACCGCCAGCACCACGCTGGCAATCACCATCACCACGATGTATATCAGGGCCGCCTGCAGGAAATTAGTCTTCACCATCTGCTGCAGGTTTCCGTACCAGTCATCCCCGGAAAAGATATCCGACCACCCGTAGTAATGATTCAGCGCCACAATCAGCAATACGATTAGAACGAAGGAAATGAGCTTAATCCTTCCTTTTTTCTTCTTGTTCGTTGTCTCCACACCTTTCTCCTGTTTTTAATGTTACATATCCTCCGGCATCCATTGGAAGTTATCCTTTCCGGCGCCGATTTCAAAATGGCATTTCACGATGCCCAGGTCCACCTTGGTGAAAGGACCCTTTCCCGCTTCCACGGAAACCACGTTTCCGAACCGCTCGAAGTAGAAGCTCTGCCGGTTCATGGCCGTGGGTGCCATCATGGCCGCCAGCACGCCGTTCTTGTACCATTCCGGAACGCTGAGGCTCACCTCCGTGCCGTCGCTCACGTCGCACATGGACTTGCTCTTCCGGCTCTTCCCCTGGTTGGCGCCGTAGCCGATGGCGATGGCCGCCACCACCTTCTCTCCCGGTGCCAAGTTGTAGCATTCCGGTTTTTTCTTGAAGGTGGAACCCACCCAGCAGGTATTCAGTCCCAGCTGCTGGGCCAGTAAAACCACTTTTTCGCCGTAATAGCCGCACCGTTCTTCCAGAGTATCGTCTTTCTCCCCCGCCAGAATGATGTAATTCTCCACGCCGCGAAACCGCATGGCTTTGGACCGGAGTCCGGAGAAGGCCTCCGGCTCGTGCAGAACCAGATGCATGTGCAGACCCCCTACCTGATTGCAGGCCCGCATGGCGGCCAGCAGGCGTTCCACGATTTCCTCCGGAATTTCTTTTTCCAGATATTGACGGACGGAATGCCTCCGCTGTATCGCTTCAATGATGTTCATCGCTAACTCCTTTTACAGAAACGCTCAGCCGATTAGTACTTCTTTACAATAAACGGATGATCTTCTCCCTTCAGGTAGGCCTGAATTCCCAGAATGGAATTCTCCACCATGTTAGCTACCGCTTCCTCCGTGTAGAAGGCGGTGTGCGGGGAGAAGAAGACGTTGTAGAAACTGCGGAGGATGGCCATCTCCGGATTGTCGATGATGGTGCCGGACAGATCCTTGTAGTAGATGCCCAGTTCCTTTTCGATAACATCCAGGGCGGCAAAGCCGATTTTTCCGTTGGACAGGTTGCGAATCATGGCCTCCGTGTCCACCAGCTGGCCCCGAGCGCAGTTCACCAGGATGACCCCGTCCTTCATTTTCGAGAAGGCGGTTTCATCGATCATGTGGTAATTGTCCTCCAGCGCCGGTGCGTGGAGGGTGATGATGTCGCTTTCGGCGTACAGGGTATCCAGGTCCACGTACTCCGCATGCTGCCGAACCGCATCCTTCGGGAAGATATCATAGGCCAGAATTCGGCATCCGAATCCGGACAGGTGCTCGATGACCGTCTGACCGATTCGGCCGGTGCCGATGACGCCCACGGTGCTCTTGGAGATTTCTCGGCCCAGTTTGCCCTTCAGGGTGTAATCCTGTACATCGGCCTTATCCATGATGTACCGCAGCTTCCGGCAGGCGATGAGCATCAGCATGATGGTGTAATCCGCCACGGAGGCCGGGTCATAGGTGACGTTGGTGACTCCCATCCCCACCTCAAAGGCGTGCTTCACGTCGATGTGATCGTATCCGATGGTGCGGGTGGAGATGACCTTTACGCCGTTCTCCTTCATGGCATCGATCATCTCCGCCGGGGTCGGAGTGGTGATGATGGAAATGGCATCGTAGCCTTTCGCCAGATGGTAGTTCTCCGGTCCCGGGGACTGGGTGGTGTAGCCGAATTCCACACCGTACTGTTTCGAAAATTTTTCAAAGAAAGGGAGTTCGTCGAACTCTCTCAGGGTATATACAAAGATTTTCACTTTTTTGCCTTCCTTTCCGGTCGCTTTTGTATTACGTTAAACTATTTTTATTATATCTCAATCCTCTTACCCTTGCAATCCGGCGCCCTTGGGATTACAATAGAGCGTACGTGTTTTCGGCGGAGATCGCCTCTGCCGGAAGACATTCCCATCAAGCAGTTCGGGTCCGATATCCTGCTTGTAAAATATCAAAACCAAAGGAGTACTATTATGAAAAAATGGATCAAAAGGGAACTGGAGGATTACCGAATCCTTCTTCGCAACGTTCCCAGTCTCGTAACATCTCTTTTCGTGGTCAGCGTCATCATGATGAACCTTCTGGCCAACAAGGAGCTGTTTTCGTTTAAATATCTGGCACTGGACTGCGGTTTCGCATTGAGCTGGGTATCTTTCTTGTGCATGGATATGCTGTGCAAGCGCTTCGGCGGAAAGGCGGCGGCGAAAATCGCCATTCTGGCTCTGGTGATCAACCTGGGTGCCAGCTTGATTTTCAAGGCGCTGACCATGACGCCGGGCATGTGGGGGGAATACTATTCCACCGGCAGCATGCAGGTGAACGACGCGCTGAACGCCACCATCGGCGGGGCCTGGTACGTGGTTCTGGGCAGCAGTCTGGCCATGTTCCTTTCTTCCATCTGCAACGCCGGCATCAACTCATTCCTGGGCAAAAGGCTCCGGAACACGAGCTACCGGGATTTCGCCATCCGCTCTTTCACCTCCACGATAATCGCGCAGTTCATCGACAACCTCACCTTCGCGCTGGTGGTGTCCTACCACTTCTTCGGCTGGACCCCGGTGCAGGTGTTCTTCTGCTCCCTCACCGGCGCCGTAATGGAACTGCTGTGTGAAGTGGTGTTCAGCCCGCTCGGCTATCGGGTAAGCCTGCAGTGGGAAGCGGAAAAAGTAGGCGAACCGTACCTGCAGTATTGCCGGAAAACGGCGCAGTTCGCGTAAATTGTTTTTAGGAGAATGTGATAAAAGGAGTTTGCCATGGACATTCTGATTACCGGCACGTCCGACGGTATCGGTCGGGCCACGGCGGAATATTTTCTGGAGCGGGGTCACTCGGTGGTGGGTTTCGACCGGAAGCCCCCTGCCCTCGCACATCCCAATTATCGCCATGAGATTCTGGATATCTGCGATGCGGATGCCTATCCGGAGGATGTGCAGCCGGAAATTCTCATCAACAATGCGGGCGTTCAAGACAGCGGAAGGGATATCGAAATCAACCTGATGGGGACGATTCGAATTACGGAAAAATATGCCATCGCCAACCCGCGGATTCGGGCGGTGGTGATGGTGGGATCCGCCAGCGCTCATACAGGGTCGGAATTTCCGGAGTATGCGGCCAGCAAGGGTGGACTTCTCACCTATACGAAGAACGCAGCGCTTCGTCTGGCGCCTCGGGCGGTGTGCAACAGCATCGATCCCGGCGGGGTTCTGACGGATTTGAACCGACCGGTGATGGAGGATCCGGAGCTGTGGAATCAAATCATGGCGCTGACGCCGCTTCGACGCTGGGCGACGCCGGAGGAAATCGCGGAATGGATCTATTTCGTCGGGGTACGGAATCGCTTCATGACCGGGCAGAACCTGCTGATTGACGGCGGGGAAGCCGGAGACGCCCATTTTGTATGGAAGGACTAGAGTTTTTAACGCATGCTGAATAATCTGATTTTTTGTCTCAACGCGACGGTGCCCATCTTTTTTCTGATTCTTCTGGGGATGTTTCTCCGGAAAATTCAGCTGATGGATGATGCTTTTACCGCGCGGCTCAACACGCTGGTGTTCCGGGTTTGCCTTCCGGCGCTGCTCTTTCACGACATGTACCGGACGGACTATCGGACAAACTGGAATACCGCTTACGTGGTGTACTGCGCCTTGGCCACGCTGGCCAGCATCCTGATCTGCACCGGAGTTTCCTATCTTCTGAAGGACCGGAGCGTTCAGGGAGAGTTCATTCAGACGTCCTACCGCAGCAGCGCTACCATTCTGGGCATTGCGGTGGTCCAAAACCTCTATCACAATGTGGGGATGGCGCCTTTGATGGTCATCGGTGCCGTGCCCATCTACAACATCGCGGCGGTAATCATCCTGGAGATGTACCGGCCGGACCGGGGGAAAATGGACGCGATGCTCCTCCGCAAAACCCTTCACGGGATTCTCACCAATCCTATCATTTTATCCATTCTCTTGGGTTTTGCATGGTCTCTCCTGTGCCTACCGCTTCCGACCATCGGCGATACCACCGTGGACTACGTGGGTCGCTGCGCTACCCCGCTGGGAATCATCGCCATGGGTGCTTCCTTTCAGTGGGAGAAAGCCCGGCAGTCTGCCGTTCCCGCGCTGGTCAGTACTTTTATCAAGCTGTTCGGTCTGTGTGCCCTGTTCCTGCCACTAGGAGTTCATCTGGGGTTCCGGAATGACCTGCTGGTGGCGGCACTGGTAATGTGCGGTTCGTCCACCACCATCAGCTGCTTTGTCATGGCAAAGGGCATGGGGCACAAAGGAGACCTTACCATCAGCACGGTGATGCTCACCACCCTGCTTTCCGCCTTTTCTCTCACCTTCTGGCTGTTCATCCTGAAGAGTCACGGGTGGATCTAAGTTTCGAAAAATTAACGCTACATCTTCCGGGGATATAAAAGATATCATCTTGCCGGACGCCACTAAAGCATCGGATGAGAAATACGATTATATTTTTAAAGGCTGGAGTCCGACCATCAAAGATGCCACGGAGGGTGCGGTGTACACCGCCGTGTTCGAGAAGGTATTTAAACAGTTTACGGTTCAATACGAATTCAAAAGTCTTACCGCCGACAAAGAACTGCCGGAAGAAGTGACGGCTTTGCTTCCGAAGGATCCCGCCGGCGACGGACGGGACACCGACATCAAGGCCATCGCGCCGGCCAAAACCGAGGTAAAGGTGGACGGCGGCACCTGGATTTTCAAGGGCTTTGATAAGGACTCGAAAAAAGCCGCGATGGAAAATGCCACCGGCGGCATGGGAACGCACCTCTTCATCATTGTGGGCGCGGCCCGAGAGAGGCCGGCCGGCGACCGGTGGGCCTCGCGGGCCCAATGACGTGGTGCCCCGCGACGAAGGATCAAGGCTTTGACGCGTGTGAAGCACCACGTCCACCCGAACGAAGACCCTTTCGGGTCCAACAACGTGGTGCCCCGCGACGAAAAATCAAGGCTTTGACGCGTGTGAAGCACCACGTTTACCCGAACGAAGACTCTTCCGAGTCCAGCGACGTGGTGCCCCGCGACGAAAAATCAAAGACTTGCGAGGAGTCAGGCGCCAACAGGATCGGCCGGTTTTCCGAGGCGCGGTTTGCTCCCCCATCCCCGCTAGGTCTTATAGTTCCGTCTCGGGGAGCAAAATCTTCACACAAATCCCGCGCCGGCGCATAAAAAACATTCCCTTTATACAAAATCAGCGGTGCGCCAACAGGCATTTCACCTGTAGCACACCGCTGTTTTCAATCTTCTTTTTTCAGGTCTTCCCTTTTTTCTTCAGTGCGGCCGACCGCTTCTATGGCTCGGCAGCGCCCCCTGTTTTTCTAGAACGTGGCCACTTCAGGATCCGCCGGCGCACATGCTTTTACCGACTTGGCGTAAAGCACCGGGCCCTTCTCCCCGTAGGCTTCCTCGTATTCCACCCGGACTTTGGCGGTGATTTCCACCCAATCGCCGGTTTTGAAATCATCCGCATTGGCGTAAATGCACATCAATCCGGCGAACTGAATATCCTCCACGCAGCAGGTCATCACGTGACGGCCGAAGGCGAAACGCCCCTTCGTGCTCAGGTCCTCCGCCATGGCCACGCGGCCCTTCAGGGTCAGGGTTTTGCCCTCGTAATCGTCCTCGTTCTCGTTGATATCCCGGTACCACTCCGCGTAATCATCATCGGAAATGGTGATTTTGGACTGGGTCTTATCGAACGGCAGCGGGTCCTCGATATCATCCGGCTCCACATCGTACGGACCGTACTCGTAGAGAATTTGAGATCTCCGGTTCGCCACCCGCACTTCCTTGTGGAACGGCATTTTGTCAAAACCCTTGGTGCAGCGGTTGAACACCACCAGCTCCGCGGTCTGCATTTTGTCAAAGCACAGCTGACGCATGTTCTGGTTGTACATCAGGAACGTGGTGGCATCCACGAACAGCATCTCCTGCGCCACAATCCAGTTCGGCGGCAGGCTGGCAAACAGGGACTGGAGCATCCACATGCCGTTGTACTCCACCAAAATCCGGTCGAACCGATACTTGCTCTCCAGCTTCTGCAATGCCATACGCGTCAAATCCGCCTCGTCATCGATGTATTCCACGAAAACGTTTTCCGGACTTGCGAATGCGCTGATATCGTATTCCGCCTCGCCCTCTTCGCAGACCAACAACAACGTCGGCACCTCCGGATCGAAGTCCGGGCTGTTCAGTGTATCTTGAATAAAAGTAGTTTTGCCGCCGCCCAGGAATCCGGTAAAAAGATATACCGGCAGTTCTCGGGCTTGACGATCTTCCAATCTTACTGTCATAATTTTCCTCTGCTATTATAATCCAAACAACTCTTTGATGTGATCCTGTGCCAGACCCACACCGATGACGCAAATCATGCCGGTGGCTTCCGGCTCGCCCTCACGCACTTCCGGCTCGCCCGGAACGTAATCGAACTGGTACCACTTGCCGTCGGTACCTTCCAGGATACCCTTGGAACGGAGCACCTGTCCGCATTCCGCTTCGTTCTGGATGGCTTCCAGAGCAGATTCAATCTGCTCTCTGCTGTATTTGTGAGCAGTGGTAACACCGAATTCATCGAACACTTCGTCCGCATCGTGGCCGTGGTGGTGGTGATGGTGATGGTGACCGCAGCCGCACTCGTGGTCGTGATCGTGATGATGCTCATGCTCTTCGTGGTCATGGTCGTGGTGATGTTCGTGATGGCCGCAGCAGCCGTGTTCTTCATGGTCGTGATCATGCTCCTCATGGTCATGGTGGTGCTCGCAGCCGCACTCGTGGTCATGGTCCTCATGGTCATGATCGTGATGATGGTGCTCCGCCTCGTGCTCTTCCTGTTCCCGATGTGCTTCTTCTCTCAGGTGATCCAGCTCCGCGGACAAAGTCTTCTTCTGTTCCATGGTTTCCAGGATCTTCTTGCCGCTGATTTCCTTCCAATCCGTGGTCACGATGGATGCCTCGGTATTGTGTTCTCTCAGCAGACCGATGACCTGATCGATTTTCTCCTGGCTCAATCCCTGCACGTGGCTCAGGATAATGGAGCTGGCGTGTTCCACCTGGTTCACGTAGAATTCGCCGAAGTTCTTCAGATACATCTTCGCCTTCTTGGCATCCACCACGGTGGTAAAGCCGTTCAGCTGAATCTCCTTATTCTCCAGATCCTGCACGGCGATGATAACGTCGGACAGTTTGCCCACGCCGGACGGTTCGATGAGAATCCGATCCGGATGGTACTGCTCGATGACCTCGTTCAGTGCCTTTCCGAAATCCCCTACCAGGGTGCAGCAAATGCATCCGGCATTCATCTGGTTAATCTGAATTCCGGTATTCTTCAGGAATCCCTTGTCTACACCGATTTCTCCGAATTCGTTCTCGATCAGAACGATTTTCTCGTCCCCATAAGCTTCCTCAATCAGCTTCCGAATCAGCGTCGTCTTTCCGGCTCCCAGGAATCCGGAAAAAATATCTACTTTCGTCATTTCTATCCCTTCTTTCTTGTATATCTTACCCTTGCGGGTTTTGGTTCAACGTATTTAATTTTAACAGAGTCCTAGCACTCATTCAAGGAAGTGGATGGGAATTCATGTGTTTTTTGCTTCACACATTCCGGGCCGGCGGTTCGCGCTCGGAAACCGAATTCATTGGCTTTGTCGGCCGGCGGGCGCGAACCGAACCTGAGTCCGGGCTGCTTTTCCGCCTCTTCCAGTTCCAGGGTTCGCGCTCGGGAACCGAATTCATTGGCTTTGCCGGCTGGCAGGCGCGAACCGAACCTGAGTCCGGGCTGCTTTTCCGCTTCCTTCCGTTCCAGGGTTCGCGCTCGAAAACCGAATTTATTGGCTTTGCCGGCTGGCAGGCGCCAACCGGGGAGGCCGCGTGCCGGGGAAACGGCGTCTCTGTTGGCGTGGCCCGACGAAGGCGCAAGGGCTTGCGGGAAGCAAGGCGCCAACATGGAAGCCCGCGCGCCGGGGAAACGGTGCCTCTGTTGGCGTGGCCCGACGAAGGCGCAAGGGCTTGCGGGAAGCAAGGCGCCAACAGGAAAGGCCGTGCGCCGGGGAAACGGTGCCTCTGTTGGCGTGGCCTGACGAAGGCGAAAGGGCTTGCGGGGAGCAAGGCGCCAACAGGGGAGCCCGTGCGCCCGGAATCGGGAATAGAAAAAGAGCTGCCGCCGCAGCTCTTTTCGTCTCGTTGACTTCGGTCGTTCTATTCCGCCAAAAATGCAGTTTTCAATAGGTAGCCTGTGAAAAACAGACTTTTTGTTTAAAACATTCCCAAGCTCTTGAACAGGAACAGCCACAGGAAGATGGTCACACAGGACAGCGGCGTGGCAAAAATCACCGCATTTCCCGCAAGCTCGCCGTCGGAGTCCATCGCCTCCGCCATGGTATAGGAGGAAACTGCCGGTGGCGCCGCCATCATGGCAATCAGGGAAACCAGCGCCACGTCTCGGACGCCCAGCATCGCCGCAAGCCCCAAGCCAATCGCCGGTACGATGACCAGCCGGGCCAGAACGCATATCGTAAGATTTTTTTTGCCCGCATGAACGCTGCTCTTGTTGAAGGATGCGCCCAGCAGAATCATGGCAATCGGCGTGGTGGCATCGCACATTCCGGAGATGGTTTTGTTCACCGCAGACGGCACCGAAATGTTCAGCGCCAGCGCCAGAATCGCCGCCACCGCACCCAGGATGATCGGGTTCGTCAAGATTTTTTTCAGCACGGACTTCAAATTCGCCCGGCCGCCCCGGAAGTATTCCAGCACGATGACCGCCAAGAAGTTGTACAGCGGCACCACGAACATGATCAGCGCCGCCGTCACCGACACGCAGCCCTTGCCGTAGATGTTCTCCGCCACCGGAAGCCCCATGAGGATGAAGTTGCTCCGGTACACCGCCTGAATCATGGCGCCCCGGGTTCGGTCCGGTATGTCCATGCGAACTACGATTCCCCAGGTGATTCCGCACACTGCCAGAACGAAGAGGCAGGCAAAAAGAATCAGCCGTCCGTCGAAGGCTTCCGAAATATCCGCCGAATAGAGATTTTCAAACATCAGCGCCGGAAAAAACACCGCGAATACCATCTTGTTGAATTTCCGCACATCCTTTTCCGTCAGCACGCTGTATTTTCGCACCAGCATTCCCACCACCAGATACAGCACCAGCGGGATGACTGCATTTAAGCACACGATAAAATTATGTATCATCAATCGCTCCCATTCCTCTTTATATTCACGAGGAATATTGTACCACAAAAAGAGTTTTTGGGAAGGCGAACATTTCCGACACCTTGCCTACAGCGCCTCCAGCACCTCGTCCGCAAACTCTCGGCAGGTTCCGCCGCCCGGAAGTCCGGTCATCTTCGATCCCAGCTTCGCATCCGCCGCATCCAAAGCTTTTTCCAGACGTTCCGCTTTTTCCACATATCCGATGTGGGCCAGCATCATCGCCGTCGCCTTCATCAGGCTGGCCGGATTGGCATAGCCTTCGATGCCCTCTTCCACCATGCGCGGAGCGCTTCCGTGAATGGCTTCAAACAGGGCGTAATCCCTTCCGATGTTGGCGCTTCCGGCGGTGCCTACGCCCCCCTGAATCTGCGCGGCTTCATCGGTGATGATGTCCCCGTACAAGTTCGGCAGCAGGAACACCTGGAATTGGTTTCGAATATCCTTGTTCACCAGGTTGGCCGCCATGATGTCCACGAACCAGTTGTCCGTCTCGATTTCCGGATATTCCTCCGCCACCTCCCGGCAAATCTGAAGGAAGTCACCGTCTGTCTTCTTCATGATATTGGCCTTCGTCACGATGGACACTCGCTTCTTTCCGTTGGCCCGGGCGAAATCGAAGGCAGCCCGAGCGATTCGCAGGGTTCCTTCCCGGGTGGTCACCTTGAAATCCACATCCAAGGAGTCGCCGATTCGAATGCCGCGGCTTCCCAACGCGTATTCCCCTTCCGTGTTTTCCCGGAAGAAGGTCCAGTCGATGCCCTCCTCCGGAATGGAAACCGGGCGCACGTTGGCATACAGATCAAAGGTTTTCCGCAGGTACACGTTGGCGCTTTCCAGATTCTTGGTATTCATGGATGCGTTCGGTGTGGTGGTGGGTCCTTTCAGCAGCACGTCGCACTGCCGCATCTCCGTCAACACTTCGTCCGGAACGGTCTGTCCCTTCTCCAGCCGGTTTTCCAGGGTAAAGCCATCGATTTCCCGAAGGCGCACCTCACCCGATGCCAGTTCCTCTGCCAGCAGTTTTTCCAGCACTGCCCGGGCTTCTTTCATGATGACCGGCCCGATGCCGTCTCCCGCCGTCAGACCGATGGTCACGCCCCGGCCTTCTTCTTTGCCGTTTCCGGCGGATTCCCGACTCTTCCGAATCCGTTCATTTCGCGCTACCTGTTCCCGCAGCAGCACTTCAAATTCCGCTACCGCTTTCTGAATATCCTTTTCAACTCCGCAGTCCACTGTCTTTCCTTCTTTCCCTTTTATCTCTGCTTACCCGTCGCTGCCGCATATTTCAGCAATCCGCCGGCCAGGAGCATTTCCTTCTGCCTTTCCGCCAGCTCCATTCGCAGCGGAATTTCTTTTTCCCCGGCGTGAAGAATCACCCGGTTCTCCTTCAACCCTTCGAAGATATCCGAAAGGGTCAGCACGTCGCCTTGCCGGATCCGATCGTAGTCCGCCGGGTCCTCAAATACCAGCGGCAGAATCCCTGCATTCACCAGGTTGGCCATGTGAATTCGAGCAAAGCTCTTCACGATTACCGCCCGAATGCCCAGGTAGAGCGGCGCCAATGCCGCATGCTCCCGGGAAGATCCCTGACCGTAGTTGGATCCGCCCACGATGATTCCCTTGCCCGCCGCTTTGGCCCGCTCCGGGAAGGTTTCGTCCACTACGCCGAAGCAGAAAGTGGAAATCTTCGGAATGTTGGAACGGTACGGCAGCACTTTGGCGCCCGCCGGCATGATGTGATCCGTGGTGATGTTGTCGCCCACTTTCAGGAGGACCTCCGCCTGAATTTCATTTTCCAGCGGGTGGGTTTCCGGGAACGGCTTGATGTTCGGTCCCCGAAGCACTTCCGCATCCTTCGCCTCTTCCGGCGGCAGCGGCGGAATAAAACCACTGTCGTTAATCCGGAACTGCTCCGGTATCTCTACCTTTCCAACGGATTCCAGGGTCGTCGGATCCGTGATATATCCCGTCAGAGCGGAAGCCGCTGCAGTTTCCGGGCTCACCAGGTACACCTGTCCGTCCTTGGTTCCGGAGCGGCCCAGGAAGTTTCGGTTAAAGGTCCGCAGACTCACGCCGCCGGAATTCGGGGAGAAGCCCATTCCGATGCATGGACCGCAGGTGCATTCCAGAATCCGGGCACCGGCATCAATCATATCCGTCAAAGCGCCGCACTCCGCCAGCATGGAAAGCACCTGGCGGGACCCCGGGGAAATTCCCAGGCTGACGCCGTCGGCGATTTTCTTTCCCTTCAGCATTCTGGCTACCT
Source organism: Mogibacterium kristiansenii (assembly GCF_029224645.1). Classification (NCBI taxonomy): domain Bacteria; kingdom Bacillati; phylum Bacillota; class Clostridia; order Peptostreptococcales; family Anaerovoracaceae; genus Mogibacterium; species Mogibacterium kristiansenii. The sequence continues at coordinate 46,267 of NZ_JAQXUZ010000018.1, read as the reverse complement.
TCAACATATCCGCATAGGAGGAATTGGTACAGGATCCGATGGCAATCTGATCCACCTTTATTTTCTTCAATTCGTCCACCGGCTTCACGTTGTCCGGGCTGTGAGGGCATGCCGCCAGCGGTTTCAGCTCGCTCAAATCAATGGTATACTCCGCTGCGTATACCGCATCTTCATCGCTGAACAGCGGAATCCAATCTTCTTCCCGGTTCTGGGCTTTAAGGAACTTCCGCGTCTCCTCATCCGATGGAAAAATCGAGGTGGTGGCCCCCAGCTCCGCACCCATATTGGTGATGGTGCACCGTTCCGGCACGCTGAGGGATTGAATTCCTTCCCCACCGTACTCCACGATGGCACCCACGCCTCCTTTTACGGACAGCTGTCTCAGCACTTCCAGAATCACATCCTTGGCGCTCACATTGTCGCCCAGCCGGTTCTTCAGGTTCACCCGAATCATGCGAGGCATTGGAATGTAATACGCACCGCCGCCCATGGCAACCGCCACGTCCATTCCGCCGGCACCCATGGCCAGCATACCCAGACCGCCGCCGGTGGGTGTGTGGGAATCGGAACCGATCAGTGTCTTTCCCGGTTTTCCGATGCGTTCATACTGCAGCTGATGGCAGATGCCGTTTCCCGGACGGGAGAACCAGATGCCGTGCTTCGCCGCAACGCTCTGGATGTACCGGTGATCGTCCGCATTCTCGAAACCGGACTGTAATGTATTGTGATCGATATAAGCCACAGACCGTTCTGTGCGAACCCGATCCACGCCCATGGATTCAAACTCCAGATACGCCATGGTTCCGGTGGCATCCTGGGTCAGCGTCTGATCGATTCGAAGACCAATCTCTTCCCCGGGCTTCATTTCCCCGGAAAGCAGATGCTGCTCAATAATCTTCTCCGCAATTGTCTTACCCATTTTTACTGTTCTCCTTCTGTCCCCATATCGGAGGCGATAAATTCATCAATCTTCTTGTCCACTTCTTTTCCGCTGATGATGGACATTCTGCCGTTGGCGTACTGCTCATCGATCCAGCTCTTCACGTATTTCACCACCGGACTGTGCTTGCCGACCCGGTGTTCTCCCTCCAGTCCGTAGGATTCGTTAATCCACAGCGCCACGCCGGCCGCACCGGAATTCTGGTTCAAGGAAACCAGCGGCGGACGCTTCAGGAATTTCTTGGTGTCGAAAATATTATAGATTTCTTCGTTCTTCAGCAATCCGTCTGCGTGAATGCCCGCTTTGGTCACGTTGAAATTCTCTCCCACAAAAGGAGTCTGCGGCGGTACCTTGAATCCGATCTTCTTCTCATAGTATCTCGCCAGGTCGGTGATTACCGTGGTGTCCATCCCGTCCAAGGTTCCCTTCAGCTGTGCATACTCGAATACCATGGCTTCCATCGGGACATTTCCCGTACGCTCTCCGATGCCGAACAGGGTGGTATTCACCGAAGCGCATCCGTACAGCCATGCACTGGCCGCGTTGGCTACGGCTTTGTAGAAGTCATTGTGGCCGTGCCACTCCAGCATCTCGCTGGGCACATCGCAGTAGTTCTGCATGCCGTAGACGATGCCCGGTACGCTTCGCGGAAGCGCCGTTCCCACATACGGAATTCCGTATCCCAAAGTATCGCACATGCGGAATTTCACCGGAATCTTCGCCTGCTCCGACATCTTCTGAATGGCTCTCACGAACGGCACCACGAATCCGTAGAAATCCGCCCGCGTAATATCCTCCAGGTGACACCGCGGCACCACGCCGGCCTCAAAGGCATCGTTGATTACGGAAAGGTAATGCTCCATGGCCTGCCGTCTTGTCATTCCAAGCTTCGTGAAAATGTGGTAGTCTGAGCAGCTTACCAGGATGCCGGTCTCCTTTACGCCGATATCGTGCACCAGCTTAAAGTCCTCCTTCTTCGCCCGAATCCACGTGGTGATCTCCGGGAACTTCAATCCCAGGTCCATGCACTTCTCGATGGCCTCCCGGTCCCGGTCGCTGTATACAAAAAACTCCGTCTGCCGGATAATGCCATTCGGTCCGGACAGTTTGGAAATCATTTTGTAGATATCCACAATCTGCTGCACGGTATACGGCTCCCGAGACTGCTGTCCGTCCCGGAAAGTGGTATCCGTAATCCATATATTCTCCGGCATATTGTACGGGCTCCGCCGGAAGTTGAACGAAACTTTCGGAATCTCCGTATATTCGAAGAACTCCCGCATCAAATTCGGCTCTTCCACATCCTGCAGTTGATAGCTGTACGGCTCTTCCTGCAAAAGATGGGTCCGCTCGTTCAGTTTAATTTCATTCATATCTCTTACCTCTTACGCTGTTCGGGCACCATGCGCCCCCTTCTTTTAAAATTGTATACTTGTATTCTAAACCCCTGTTTTTCTCCTGTCAATGGTTTTTTTAACAATGCTTTATGTTTATTTTTGTAAAAAAATAAATAAAAAAATAAATCCGCAGCACCGGAGGCTTCCGATTGCCGCAGATTGTATTCAATATTTACAGGAACCACTCCGGGTCCTTTCTTTTGCTATACAGCTTCTCCAGCGCCAAGCCGGAAGCCGCACACATCGGTCCGTGAAAATCCCGCGCCCCTTCCGGACATGCCCGGATGCAAGCGGTGCAGGAAATGCACTTCCGCACATCCACCTTTCGCACATCCCTCAGATTAATGGCCCCCATGGGGCAAATCTGTGCACAGGCTCCGCAATTGGTGCAGTGCTTGTTGGGCGTCGGGTGCAGCGGCAAGCGCAGAGGGGCTTTGTGGGGAATGGACCCCTTGATGTTCAGCGGTGCCGGTTTCGCCCGCAGCTCTTGAATCATGGTGCCGCAGAATCGGTGCAGCTTGCGGGAGGTAAGCTCACAGAATTCCTTTACCTTCTGAAGATCTCGGACGTCCGGACGGCACGCCGCTATTTTTTTGAAAATTACGTGCTGGGAGACGAATGCTCCGGCGCTGAGCACGGAAAATCCCTGGTCCTCCATAAAGGTATATAACTCGTACAGCGCATCTCCGTAGGAGCTGTTGCCGTAATCCACCAAGCAGACGGTCATGGTATTCTTGCCGTGCATTTTCTGAATCATCTTAACACAAGGCAGGGGCACCCGTCCGGTAAACGCCGGAATCCCAATCACCACAATTGTTTCCTCATCAAAAGTACAGTCCTCCATCAGAGGATTGCGCAGCAAATCGATATATGATACAGAGAGGTTCTCAATGCAGGCGTCGTCCATGCGCGTCGCGATTTCCTCTGCTACTCTTTTGGTCAGCCTCGCGGTGTCGCCGGAGGGGCTGAAATACAATCCCACAAGTTTGTTAATCATGGATTCTCCCTATAAAAAATCAATACTCTACATTTCTATACACTAGAATTTTACCACATCCCGCGTTTTGTAAATGGTCGCATTGTGAAGAAATGATGTGACGAACAGAAATAGTTTTCCACAGAAATGTGTCGGTCGCCTCCGCACTTTTCGTCCCTTTTTTTACAGAAATTTTTCTGCAAAAATACAATTTCGGGATATTACATTTTCCGAATAGTGCTATACTGAACGCATATAAGGAGGTAAAAAAACATGGCGGATATTACAAGAACACTCGGCCTGCAGAAGCGGATTGCGCTGATCGCTCACGACCACAAGAAGCAAGCGTTGATTCGGTGGTGTCAGAAGAATCGGGACATTCTGGGACAGCATTTCCTCTGCGGAACCGGAACCACCGCGCGGCTGATTTCCGAGAACACGGGACTTCCGGTAGAAGCGCTGAAGAGCGGTCCTCTGGGCGGCGACCAGGAGGTGGGAGCCCGCATTGCGGAAGGGAAAATCGACATGGTGATTTTCTTCAGCGACCCGCTGGAAGCCCAGCCTCACGATCCGGATATCAAAGCGCTGCTTCGAATTGCCAATGTGTACGATGTGCCGTTTGCCAACAACCGATCCACAGCGGATTTTATGATTCACAGCGATTTCTTCAACCGAGAATACACCTGCATTAGCGAGGATTACACCGATATGAATCAGCGCAGGGTTCAGGACATCCAGGAAGAAATCGACAGTTCCGGGAAATAGGATGAAGCGGCGAATTTAAAACCATCAAAACCGAGGAAATATTGACTGGCGGCAAGACCCGACAAAAGCGGAACGGACCCGGAGGCTCCGGGTGTTTTCACGCTTTTTGTTATTTTTTGGTGCGGCCGGCGCGGACTTTGCGCGGCGGCGACCGGCCGGCACGGATTTGGTGCACGAACCCCCGCAAAACCCTGTTTCTCCGTTTCCCTTGCACCAAGTCCGAGAGACTTTTCGGCGATCGGCCGGCGGAGACTTGGTGCACGAATCCCCGCAAAGCCCTATTCCTCCGTTTCCTTTGCACCAAGTCCGGGTGCCTTTTCGGCGAACGGCCGGCGCAGGCTTGGTGCACGATTCCCCGCAAAACCCTGTTCCTCCGTTTCCCTTGCACCAAGTCCGAGAGACTTTTCGGCGATCGGCCGGTTTCATCCCATAAAAACACCCTCCCGCAAAAGGAGGGTGCTTATTTTCTCATGCTACTCGCTTCCCCGGCCGCTGCCTCGTCCGGCAACCAGGCGGAGCACATCGGTTTCCTTCATCAGCTCCGACACGATAATGCCCAGCATTTCGTCCAGCTTTTCCACGTCTTCCTCCGGAAAGCGTTTCCGAATCCGCTGGCAGACCATGTTCATGTAGTTGAAGATATCTCCGTAATCCTCTTCGTATTTCGGCGTAATCCGGAGATGGAACTCCCGCTTATCCGTGTCGCTCTGAACCTTCTCGATATAGCCTTTTTTCACCAGTTGGTTCACCCGGTACGCCGCATTGGGCGCGGACAGGGTGGCCATGGCGGCGAATTCGTTCACCGTCGGTTCGTTCATGCAGTTGATGATTTCCATGGAAATCACTTCCTGTGTGGTGAGGGAATCCTTTCCCCCGTCCCGGTCCTCTTTAAAAATCCGGGCGTATAATGATAATTTGAATCGGTTATAGACCCTTTGAAAATTTCGTTCCAGCATTTTGTTTCACCTCATCCGTGATTATATCAGAAAAAACGGATTCAGTATAGCTTACACCTCGCCGATTGCGAAAGAAATCTCACCGGTAACGGCCGTCTCGCCGTCCACCGTGGCCTCCACTTCCCCAAAACCAACGCTGCCTCTCATGCGGGTCAGGTAGCACCGTAGATTCAGTACGTCTCCGGGAACCACCTGTCTCCGGAAGCGGCAGTTCTTTACGCCGCCGAAAAAGGCCAGTTTCCCTTCGTTTTCCGGAAGGGACAAAATTGCCACCGCACCGGTCTGCGCCAACGCTTCCAGGATCAGCACCCCCGGCATCACGGCCTTTTCCGGGAAATGTCCCTGAAAGAAAGGTTCGTTGCCGCTGACGCATTTTACCGCCTCCGCCGATTCGCCGGGCACCAGATCGGTTACCCGGTCAATCAACAAGAACGGGCTGCGATGGGGAAGTATCTCTTTAATCTGTTCAAAATTCAGTTCCATTTTTTCTCCATTTATCCTTTGATTCTATGATTACACTCTCCGGAACAGCAGGGTGGCGTTGTGTCCGCCGAAGCCCAGAGAATTGGACAGCGCGTACTGCGTCTCCACCGCTTTCCCCTCGTTCGGACAGATGTCCAGGTCGCAATTTTCATCCGGCACCTGATAGCCTGCCGTTGGCGGTGCAAACTGATCCCGCAGCATGCTGGCGGTAATCACCGCTTCCACGCCGCCGCTGCCGCCCAGCAGATGGCCGGTCATGGACTTGGTGGAGGACATCACCACGTTGGATGCGGACTCTCCGAAGGCCAGCTTTACCGCAGCGGTTTCGCATCGGTCGTTCAGCGGCGTTCCGGTTCCGTGGGCGTTGATGTATCCCACTTCCTCCGGGCGCACATTTCCGTCTTCCATCGCCATCGTCATGCAGGCAGCCGCACCGCTTCCGTCTTCCAGCGGAGCGGTCATGTGGTGAGCATCACAGGTGGCGCCGTATCCCGCGATTTCTCCCAGGATTTCCGCCCCTCTTGCCACTGCATGCTCGTACTCTTCCAGAATCAGCACGCCGGCACCTTCGCCCAAGACAAAGCCGCCTCTTTCCCGGTCAAAAGGAATGGACGCCCGCAGCGGGTCCTCCGCCGTGGTCAGTGCCTTCATAGAGGTGAAACCGCCCAGCCCCAGGTCGCTGATGCAGGCTTCCGAACCGCCGGCGGCCATAACATCAAAGTATCCGTCCCGGATGGCATGGAAGGCCTCGCCAATGGAGTTGGTGCCCGATGCGCAAGCCGTCACGCAGCAGGTGCAGCTTCCCTTGAATCCCAAGCGGATGGCAACGGAACCCGCCGCCATGTTCACGATGGCCATCGGCACGAACAGCGGAGAGATTCGGTCGAAGCCCCGCTTCTGTCCTTTCCGGTATTCTTGCTCAATGGTCTGCAGGGAACCGATTCCGCTTCCGATATTTACACCGAAGCGAAGGGCATTCTCCTGCGCCATGTCCAGACCGCTCTGCTCAAAAGCCTCCAGCGCCGCCTTGATGGCGAACTGGGTAAAACGAGCACTCCGTCTGGCTTCCATTTTGTCCATGATTTCCGTCGGATCGAAGCCCTTGACCTCGCCGGCTACTTTTACCTGCCGCTCTTCGGTGTCCAGCGTCTCAATCGGGGCGATTCCCACCACGCCGTTCCGAACGTTCGTCCAGGTCTCCTTTGCGGAAAGTCCCACCGGTGTAATGGCACCCATTCCGGTAATCACAACTCTTCTTTTCATCCTGTTCTCTCCTTATCTCTGCCTCTACATCGCCATTCCGCCGTCTACCCGCAGGACCTCGCCCGTAATGTATCCGGCCTGTTCGCTCGCCAGGAAAGCCACTGCTTCCGCCACGTCTTCCGGCTTTCCGGTGCGCCCCATTGGTATTCCGGTGACGATTTTATCCTTGGCGCCTTCCGACATCGCCTCCGTCATATCCGTATCGATAAAACCCGGTGCCACGGCGTTCACCGTGATTCCCCGGCTGGCCACTTCCCGAGCGTAGGATTTCGTCATGCCCAGGATTCCAGCTTTGGCCGCCGCATAATTCGTCTGTCCCATATTGCCCATCAGCCCCGTTACGGAGGACAGGTTCACGATTCGGCCGTACCGCTGCTTCATCATGATGCGGTTCACGGCCTTCATCATATTCCACGGACCCACCAGATTCACATCCAGCACCGCCCGAAAATCCTCTTCCGTCATGCGTGCCAACAGCCCGTCTCGGGTGATTCCCGCATTGTTCACCAGCACGTCCACCCGGCTGAACGCCTCTTTGGCCTGCGCCGCCAGCTTCTCACAATCCTCTGCGCGGGACACATCGCCCTGCACCAGGAGTACCTCCGCTCCCAGCTCTCGGCAGAGCCGCTCCGTCTCTTCCGCCGCTGCGCTGTTCCCTCGGTAGTTGATCACCAGGTTCATTCCATCCTTCGCCAGGCGCACCGCCACGGCTCTTCCAATGCCCCGGCTGCCTCCGGTGACTATCGCTGTCTGCTTCATAATCTCTCCTTTATCGGCACTTCCGCCGCATCACTACGCCTCTTCCTTCAGCAGCGCCCGCACCTTCTCCACATCCTCGCAGGAGCTGATGCTGATGCACTCCGCCTTCCGGTCAATTTTCCGAACGAATCCCGCCAGGGTGCTGCCCGGCCCAATCTCAACGATTCGTTCCACTCCGGTCGCCAGCATATTTCGAATGATGGCTTCCATCTTCACGCCGTTGGACACCTGGTTCACCAAAAGTTCCGGGATCGCGTCCCCTTCCGATTTCTCATCCCCGATAAAGTTGTACATCAGGGTAAAAACAGGTTCGTTCCAGTCCACGTGTCCGAATCGCTCCCGGAGAGCGTCCCCCGCCGGCTTCATATAAGAAGTGTGGAAAGGACCGCTTACGTTCAGTTTCATGCAGCGCCGAGCGCCCATTTCCTGCGCCAGTTCCGCCGCCCGCTGCACCGCTCCGGCTTCACCGGAAACGATAATCTGACCCGGGCAGTTCAGGTTGGTAATCTCCGCCACGCCGGAAACCCCTTCGGATTCCCCGGCTCGGAGACAGCATTCTTTTACCCGATCTGCATCCAGTCCCATGATGGCCACCATTTCCGGCCGGATACCGGCCGCGGCTTTCTTCATCTCTTCGGCCCGAAAACGAACCAGCTCCACCCCGTCCTTCGGGGTCAGCACCTGTGCCGCCGTCAGCGCAGTGTATTCTCCCAGGCTCAGTCCGGCGCCCAGATCCGGTGTCCAGCCGTCCTTGTGAAGAATCTCATAGACGCCTGCACCGAATGCCAAGAGAATCGGCTGAGTGTAGGCCGTGTCGCTGAGCTGCTCCTCCGGTCCGTTCCACGCAATCTGCTGCTCCTCCGGAGTCAGCAGGTCGAACACCCGGCGAAACTCTTCGTAATTGTCATAAAGGTCTTTTCCCATTCCCACGGTCTGGCTGCCCTGACCGGCGAACAAAACTGCTGTTTTCATGCTTTACTCCTTTGCAGGAATCCGCCCCTATTCCGGGCAGAAGCCCTGCTTCAATTCATCCATTAGTTCTTTTACCGTTGTCATTCCATTGATTCGGCCCACGTTGGCCCCGGAGAAGAAAAGCCCTTCCTCCCAATTGCCATGGAATGCCTGAATCAGCGCCTGACTGATGCAGTACTTGGTGCTGCTCGGGTCGCAGCTCTGAATGCAGTTCCGGCACCGCTTCGGCGCGATGCGGCCTTCCCGGTCCACCCGCTGCAGCAGCGGGGAATCCACCGCTCTTCCCGGAAGTCCTACCGGACTCTGGATGATGCGGAGGTCCTTCTCCTGCGCATCCAGAATCACTTTTTTGAATTCCGGGGAGGCATCGCATTCTTCCGTAGCGATGAACCGGGTGGCAATCTGCACGCCCTCCGCTCCGGCGGCGGTCATTCGGCGAATGTCTTTGGCATCGAAAACGCTGCCGGCGGCGAACACCGGAATTTCCGGATCCAACGCTGCCACGTCCTTCACGATGTCTTCCAGCGACTGTGTCTCGTGAGCCAGCAGATCGTCCTCGGAGAATCCTAAGTGACCGCCGGCATCGGAACCTTCCACCACGATAAAATCCGGTTTCCGGCCGTGTCTCTTCCACGCCCGGCCGATCAAGCGCGCCGCCCGGCCGCTGGATACCACCGGCGCTAGCATCACATCCCGGGCTCCCGCAATTTCCGGAAGCTCCAGGGGCAGCCCCGCGCCGGAGATAACCGCATCCACGCCGGCCTCGATGGCCGCGTTCACCAGCTCTTTGTATTCCGTGGTAACCACCATGGCGTTGATGGCGATGGCACCCTTTCCTTCCGAGATTTCCCGGGCTTTTCGAATTTCCTCTTTCAAAGCGCGAATGCCCGCTTCCACCGGATGGGTCCAGGCGTCTTCTTCCCGAAAACCGATGACCGCCGTGGAGATGACCCCCATGCCTCCTTCCCGGGCAACGGCTCCCGCCAAGGAGCCCATGGAGATTCCAACACCCATGCCTCCTTGAATGATCGGCACCTGCCATTTTTTGTACATATTCATTCCTCGATTCTATCCATCTGCAATCTCTACAGGCTCTCGTATTCCTTCATCATCTCTTCCAGAATCACGCGCAGGGGACGGATTTCCTTGATGTAGGAAGCGTCCTGTCCCGCCATCAGCGATCCCCGGTCCACGTCACCCTCGTGTACCGCTCTCCGAAGGGCACCCAATGTGAACTTCTCCAGCTCCATCTTCTCGGCACCGCTCTGCTCCAGCTCCAAATAGTCTCGGGTCATGCCGTTTTTCAGTACCCGCACCGGAACACCTACGCTTCGGCCGGTCACCACGGTGGCGCGGTCCTTTGCCTTAATCAGAGCATTTTTGTAGTTCGCATGGATTGGACACTCTTCGCTTCCCAGAAGCACCGTACCGATCTGAACGCCCACTGCACCCAGGATTTCCGCCGCCTTCATCTGTCTTCCGGAAGCGATTCCGCCGGCACCGATCACCGGTACGGAAACCGCATCCGCCACCTGAGGCAGCAGCACCATGGTGGTGAGCTCTCCGATATGGCCGCCGCTTTCCGTTCCTTCCGCGATGATGGCATCCACGCCTTCCCGCTCCAATCTCTTTGCCAGGGCTACGGAGGAAACCACCGGAATCACCTTGATGCCCTGTTCCTTCCACATCTTCACATATTTGCCCGGATTTCCCGCCCCGGTGGTGACAACGGACGGCTTCTCTTCCGCAATAATCTGCGCCATCTCTTCCACGTCCGGATTCATCATCATGAGGTTCACGCCGAAGGGCTTGTCCGTCAGGGATTTCGCGGTTTCGATTTCCTTTCGCATCATCTCGCCGTTCATGGCGCCGGTGCCGATGATTCCCAGCGCACCCGCATTGGATACCGCCGCCGCGAACGCACCGGTTGCCACCTGAGCCATACCGCCCTGCATAATCGGGAATTCCGTTCCCAAAATCTGATTCAGTTTCATATTCTCTCCTGTCCCTTTAGATTGTCATGAGAACACCGCCGTAAGTCAGTCCGGCCCCAAAGCCCACTGCCATCATACGGTCTCCCCGCTTGATTTCTTTTCTTTCCAGGCATTCCGCCAATGCCACCGCTACGCTGGCCGCGGAGGTATTTCCGTACTGCTCCACGTTCAGGAAACACTTCTCCTCCGAAATGCCCATCTTCCGAACGGCACTTCGAATGATCCGCATGTTGGCTTGATGGAAGATATACCGATCCACATCCTCGACGGTTCTGCCCGCCCGGCGCAGAAGCTCTTCTCCGCACTCCGGCACCGCCGATACCGCAAAACGATACACTTCCTGTCCCGCCATCCGGATATTGGGATCGAATCGGTCGCACCACAGGATATCGTGGTTGGGTTCCGTTCCCTCCAGGTGCTCAAACTCCCCGTCCGGATCTGCTTCCAGCACCACAGCTCCCGCCGCATCGCCGAAGAGGACGCAGGTTCTCCGGTCCTCCATGTCCATCATGGGACTGATTTTCTCGCTTCCAATCAGCAAAATCCGCCGAAAGCCGCTGCTCATCAGCGCGTTGGCCAGCACCAGTCCGTACACGAATCCGGAGCAGGCGCTGTTCACGTCCAGGGTCATCACCTTTCCGGAAATGCCCAGCCGACCCGCCACTTCCGCCGCCATGGACGGTGTCGCCATATCCGGCGTAAAAGTAGCCACGACCAGTCCGTCGATTTCCGACTTCTCTTCCGGTGTCAGACGGGCCACTGCTTTCGCTCCGGCCTCTGCCGCCATATCCAAATTGCTTTTATTCTCTGCGAAATACCGCTGGCCGATTCCCGTCTTGCTTCGAATCCACTCATCGCTGGTATCCACATACTGTTTCATGTCCTCGTTGGAAACGCATCGGTCTCCGTGGGCACTGCCCCATCCGAGGATTTTCATTCCTGCCATAATTACTCCTGTTCTTCTCCTGAATCCCACGGATTCTCCCGAAGGAGCTCCCGCCCCACGTTCCGGAGTCTCCGATACCGAAGTTCCGCAATATCCTTTCGGCGAATCCGCTGAAGCTCCGTCAGCGCCTGCGCCACTTCCTTCTCCACTTCTGCGAAAACGAAGGGCCGCTGCTCGTGCGCTCCCTCTCCCGGTTCCGGCACGATGACGTCGCACACGTTCATCTTCTTCAGATCCGGTGCGGTGAGCCGCATCACTTCGCTGGCCTCCTCCCACCGGGTTCCGTCCTTCCACAGGATACTGGCAAAACCCTCCGGCGACAGGATGGAATAGACGGCGTTCTCCAGCATAATCATCCGGTCGCAGATGCCGATGGCCAGCGCGCCGCCGCTTCCGCCTTCGCCGATAAAAACAGAAATCACCGGCACAGACACCCGGGACAAGGTCCTCAGACATTCCGCTATGGCATTGCCCTGGCCTCGCTCCTCCGCTTCCTTTCCCGGATATGCGCCCGGGGTATCCACAAAGGTGATAATCGGCCGGTGGAATTTCTCCGCCTGCTTCATCAGGCGAAGGGCCTTCCGGTACCCGTCCGGATTGGGCATGCCAAATCTTCTTTTCAGGTTTTCCTCCAGGGAACGGCCCTTCTGGTGGCCGATTACCGTCACCGGAATTCCGTGAAAGCTTCCGATGCCTCCGATAATCGCCTCATCCTCCGAGTAGGCCCGATCTCCGCCCAAGGGAAGAAAATCCTCAATCATCGCTTCTATATATTCTTTCGTGGTCGGCCGGGATTCCATCCGGGCAATCCGCACCCGGTCCGCCGGCCGCCGTTCCGTTATCTTCATCATCATTGCTGCTCCTTCAATCACCTACGCGTGCAGCTCCAGAATTCGTCCCAGGGTATCCCGCATTTCGCGGCGATCCACGATTCGATCCAGGAATCCGTGGTCGTACTGGAACTGAGCCCGCTGAAAGCCCTTTGGAAGCTTTTCCCCGATGGTCTGCTCGATGACCCGGGGACCCGCAAAACCGATCAGGGCATCCGGCTCCGCCAGCTGGATATCTCCCAGCATCGCAAAGCTTGCCGTAACGCCGCCGGTAGTCGGGTGAGTCATAACCGATACGTACAGCAGCCCCGCTTCATCGTGTTTGGCCACCGCCGCGGAGGTCTTCGCCATCTGCAGCAGGGACATCATGCCTTCTTGCATCCGAGCGCCGCCCGACGTGGAGAACACGATGACCGGCAGTTTTTTCTTCGTGGCATATTCAAAGGCGCGGGTGACTTTTTCTCCCACCGCCATGCCCATGCTGCCCATCATGAATCGGTTGTCCATCACGACCAACACCGTGCGCCGTCCGTGAACCTTTGCCGTTCCGGTCACCACCGCATCGTTGAGATTTGTTTTATCCCGCATCTCCTGAATCTTCTCGGTATATCCGGGAAAACCCAGCGGATTGCCGCCGCGAATGCTGCGGCCAAATTCCCGAAAGCTTCCGGAATCCGCGGTGATGCGAATCCGCGATGCGGCCGTCATCCCCCGGTGATTTCCGCAGTGGGGGCAAATATACAGGTTGTCCCGCCATTCCTCCCGCATAGCGGTCTCGCCGCAGGCCCGGCATTCCACCGGTTCTTTGTCCCGGCGAATCTTGGCCGCCGGCTCTTTGGCGTGAGCCAGCCGGTGAATGGCTTTCATTACACCCTTTCGTTCCTGAAACGGATTCATTCTTTACTCCTTTATCATTCCTGCCGTCTGAATCATTTCCGTCAGCTCCGGCAGCTCCTCTCCGATGAAACCGGTGTTGTAATTTCCCCGAAGGAATTTCCGGTTGTAGAGGATCATCTGCTGTAACGGCTGGGTGGTTTTCGGACCACGGATGATGGTCTCTCCCAGCACTCTTCTCATGCGGCGCACCGCACCGATTCGGTTCTCTCCCTTTACGATGACCTTGGCCACCATGGAATCGTAGTACGGACTGATTTCCGCACCGCTGTACAGGGCGCTCTCCACCCGGGTTCCAAAACCCGACGGGAAGTGCACGAAGTCCACTTTTCCCGGGCACGGAGCGAAATCATTCAGCGGATCCTCGCAGCAGATTCGGCATTCGATGGCATGTCCCTTTACTTGAATCTCATCCTGGGTATACCGAAGGGGCGCGCCGGAGGCAATCCGCAGCTGCTCCGCCACGATGTTAATTCCCGTCACCATTTCCGTTACCGGATGCTCCACCTGAATTCGTGTGTTCATTTCGATAAAATAAAAATTCTCCCGGTCGTCCATGACGAATTCCACCGTGCCGGCACCTTCGTAGTCGCAGGCTTTTGCCGCCGCAACCGCCGCCTCGCACAGGGTCTTTCGGGTGCTCTCCTGAAGGCCGAAGGCCGGAGCTTCTTCCAGCATCTTCTGATTCCGCCGCTGGATGGAGCAGTTTCGCTCTCCCAGATGAATCACGTTATGATGCTGATCGCCCAGAACCTGCACTTCGATATGCCGCGGGTTGATGATCAGCTTCTCCAGGTACACGGTGCCGTCGCCGAAGGCCGCTGCCGCTTCCATTCCCGCCTGTTCCATCGCGGTGGGCAGTTCTTCCGGAGAGTCGGCTCTCCGCATGCCGCGGCCGCCGCCACCGGCGGATGCTTTTACCAGCACCGGATACCCGATGCGTTCCGCCACCTTCAGGGCTTCTTCCGGCGTCTTCACGGCGCCGTCCGAACCGGGAACCACCGGAACCCCGGCTTTCATCATCATCTGACGAGCGGTGGATTTGTCCCCCATCTTGGAGATGGTGTCCCCGTCCGGGCCGATGAACTTGATGTCGTTCTCCCGGCACTTCCGGGCGAACTCCGCGTTCTCCGACAGCAAACCGAACCCGGGATGGATGCCGTCGCATCCGGTGGACATGGCCGCCTGCAGGATATTGTCCATATTCAGATAACTTCCGGAGGCATTCCCCGGACCGATGCAAACCGCTTCATCCGCAATCAGGGTGTGAAGGGAATTTCGGTCCGCTTCGGAGAACACCGCCACTGCGGGGATTCCGCAATCCTGACATTCCCGAATGATGCGAACCGCGATTTCTCCTCGGTTTGCCACAAGAATTTTCTTTAACATTTTTCAACCTCGAAAAGCACCTGATTGTATTCCGCCATCTCTCCATTCACTCCCAGAATGCGGCGAACGATCAAATCGTACGGTGCGGTTAATTCGTTCATCATTTTCATGGCCTCCAGGATGCACAGGGTTTCCCCTTTGGATACCTTCTGGTCCTCCTGAACAAAAGGATCGGCGTCCGGAGACGGTGCCGCATAGAAGGTTCCCACCAGCGGTGCTTTTACCGGTTCCAGATTGTCGTCGGTGCCTGCCGCCGGTGCATTTTCCTTTACGTTCTCCGGGGCACTTGCCGACGGTGCGTTTTCCTTTACGGTCTCCGAGGCACTTGCTGCCGGTGCAGCGGCATTGCCGGAAACCCGTTCCGCGGCCGGATTATTTTGGGCAAAGGAATTGCCGGATGCCATTCCGCTTCCGGCATTTACGCCTCGACCGAACCGAAGCCGCAGCTCCGCAGTCTCCATTTCAAATTCCGTCAAATCCGATTCCTTGAATTCGTTCAGAAGATCCTTGACGATTTTCTGACTGTCCATAATTCACCTACTGATATTTCTCAACACAAGCAACAACGTCGCTGACCAGCTTCATGTTCGGAAGCTCGGTGTCCGGAATCTTCACGCCGAACTCGTCTTCCAGTGCCATTACCAGCTCTACGGCATCCAGGGAGTCGATCTTCAGATCCTCTGCGATGGATGCTTCCGGTGTAATCTTGTCCTCGTCACAGCTCAGGGTGTCTATCATCACTTCTTTTACTCTGTCAAATGTCATTTTCTTTTCTCCTTCTTCGCTTGGTTTTAATTTGGAAATATTTTTTCGGTATGTTTGTTGGTTAAAATATTTTTTGTAAAGAAATTTAAATAAAATATTTTAATTAAAATTCTTGAATATAATACACCCGGTTCCCGACGGTGTCAATACGAGTTATGTGAAGAATCCTTCATATAGTTAAAATTTTTTAATAAAAAAGTATCGGGTAGAGATTCTCAATTGCGGAAAGCCAATCTGTTGGCGTGGCTCAACGGGAAAATCCGATTGACAGAACCGGGTTTTGCGGACATACTGGTGATAGGATTTTAAATTAAGGAAGGGAGGCACACCATGCCACATATTAATGTAAAGATGTTCCCGGGACGGGACGATGAGAAGAAGAAGGATCTTGCGGACAAGCTGCTGCAGTGCGCACAGGAAGCGCTGGGCTGCCCGGCGGAAGCACTCTCCGTATCCGTTGAGGATGTTGCACCGGAAGATTGGAACCGGGATGTTGGGGAGAAGATTCCGGAAGATAAGATTTACTCCGGCGAGATGTACAAGGTAAAATAGTCGACTTGGCGACTTCACGTCGTCGGTTTGGCAACTTCAAAAGAAAATGATGCAAATGGCTGCGGCTTCGGGAGAGAAAGATGGATTCTCGCTCGGGCCGCAGCTTTTTTTTGCCTTTTCGGTGGCGCGCGGCTCAAGACTTGGTGCAAGGAGCCCCGCTAACCCCTATTACTCCGTTCCCTTTGCACCAAGTTTCATCCTCTTTTCGCCGGCGCGCGGTTCAGGACTTGGTGCAAGGAACCCCACTAACCCTTATTACTCCGTTCCCTTTGCACCAAGTCCCGCCCACTTTTCCTCACTGCGGCCCGCCGGCAGGCGGCTTCCAGCCGCCCAGGGGGTGCCGCATATGTTTGTACATGTGCACAAAGAATTTGTTTTATTTTGTGTACATCGCTTATTTTTTATTGCATTTAACAAATTCTTGAGTATAATATAGTTTATCAAAACAATCGAACAGCCCAAAGGAATCGCAGATATCCGAAGGGCGCGAACTCCTCCGCGGGTTCAAAGGAATATATATAACAGGGATAGAAGGAGATAAGGAAATGAATAATCGAAAAGTTGGAATCATCGGTGTCGGTCACGTAGGAGCTCATGTTGCGTACAGCTTGGCAATTCAGGGCATCGTGGACGAGCTGGTGCTGGCGGACACGGACACCGCCAGAGTGGAGAGTGAATATCAGGATTTGCTGGATGCGCTTCCTCATATGCCGCACCGCACCAGAGTGTCCATCGGAGAATATGAGGATTTGGCCGATTGCGATTTAATCGTTAACAGTGCCGGGCACATTGAGTTGCTCTTGGGATCCGACGATCGATCCAGAGAGCTGAAGTTCACGATTCCCGCCGTTCACACCTGGGTGGACCGCGTTCGCAAAGCCGGTTTCGACGGCGTGGTTCTCAACATCAGCAACCCATGCGACGTCGTTACCCGAGAAATCGCCAAAAGCCTTGGCCTCCCAAAGGGCCGCGTGCTGGGCACCGGCACCGGTCTGGATTCCGCCAGACTGGTTACCCAGATTGTAAAAAAGACCAATGTGGATCCGAATTCCATTCAGGCCTTCATGTTCGGCGAACACGGCAATTCCATGTTTGCTGCCTGGTCCTGTGTCACCGTCAATGGCCTGTCCATCGACGAGATGGCGAAACAAGATCCTCGCTGGGATTTCGACCGACCGGAAGTAGAGCAGCTGGGTCGCCACGGCGGCTGGGTCACCTTCAGCTGGAAACATGCCACCGAATACTCCGTTTCCACCACCGCCGCACGCATGGTAAAAGCAATTCTTCACGATGAGAAGATTCTCATGCCGGCCAGCACCGAGTTGAACGGCGAGTACGGCCAGCGCGACGTCTACGCCGGCGTTCCGTGCATCATCGGCAAAGACGGCGTGGAGCGTGTCGTGGAATTCCCGCTGACGCAGGAAGAACTGGACAAATTCAACGACAGCTGCAACGCCATCCGCGCCAACATCAAGATTGCAGACTCGCTGTAGTCATTGATGTACATAAAAATATATCGCCTCGCCGGAAGCGTCCAACCTTCCACTGACAAATTGCGTTTCCGGCCTTGCATTGCATAGTGATGGGACTATTGGTACCTTTGCCAACCTAAGTTTCATTCATTACATTATCACACATGAGAGAGCAGGTTCCGCTTTCGGAGCCTGTTTTCTTCTTTCCTTCGGACATTCTGTACGAAAATAGTTTATTTTTACCTTGACATTTTTACTCATGTAGTATATTATATTTATAAAGAATCATTCCTAATAAGGAGGCTCGATGAAACGACGCAATACCATACAGCGAAATCTGGTGCTGGAAGCCATCCGCACCATGAAGAGTCATGTTACCGCCGAAGAGGTGTTTGAATTTATTCGAAAGAATCACCCCCACATCGGAAAGGGAACTATCTACCGGAATTTGGGGATTTTGGCGGAGGAAGGCGAGATTCGCCGAGTGGAAATCCCGGACGGCCCGGATCGATTTGATTTTACCCTGAAGGATCACTACCATGTGCGGTGCATCCGATGCGGCGAGGTCTTCGATGTGAAGATGGACGCGCTTTCGGATTTGATGTCGAAGGTTCGGGGACCTCGGGGAATGGAATTTCTGGATTACGATATTTCTTTTAAAGGAATCTGCCCGGATTGCCGGACGAAATAGCACAATTTCAACAAGGAGGAAGAAAATGGCTAAGAATAAGTACACAGGAACACAGACGGAAAAGAATTTGCAGGAAGCATTTTCCGGAGAATCTCAGGCGAGAAACAAATACACCTATTTTGCATCCGTTGCGAAGAAGGAAGGCTACGAACAGATGGCGGCTCTCTTCCTGAAAACCGCGGACAACGAAAAAGAACACGCAAAGATGTGGTTCAAGGAATTGGCAGAGTTGAACGACACTCCGGCGAACCTGGCTGCGGCCGCTGCCGGCGAGAACTACGAATGGACCGACATGTATGATGGTTTTGCAAAGACCGCGGACGAGGAAGGTTTCCCGGAATTGGCGCAGAAATTTCGTGCAGTAGCGGCAATCGAGAAGCACCACGAGGAGAGATACCGGGCGCTGCTGAAGAATATCGAGACTTCTCAGGTATTCGAAAAGAGCGAAGTGAAGGTATGGGAATGCCGGAACTGCGGTCACATCGTGGTAGGAACCAAGGCGCCGGAAGTATGTCCGGTATGCAGTCACCCGCAGAGCTACTTTGAAGTTCATGCAGAGAATTACTAATCGATAAAAGGAGGTACGATTATGAAGTACGTATGTAATGTATGCGGATGGGAATACGACGAAGAGAAGGGGTATCCGGAAGGCGGAATCGCACCGGGCACCAAATGGGAAGACGTTCCGGAGGATTTCGAGTGTCCTCTGTGCTCCGTCGGAAAGGACCAGTTCTCGGCAGAATAGTTTTTCAGCCCTCAATTAACACTAAAGAGATAGCGGCGAAGAGCCGGAGCGGGAAGCCTGCTCCGGCTCTTCGCCTTTTCATTTCGCATCGTCACAGATTCTTCACACTATAATTAGCACTCACCTATTGACAGTGCTAACAAAAAGAGTTATAACATAGTTGTAATCGGAAAAAGGTTACAACAAGAGAACAGATGAGTTCCGACCAGGAGTGTTCTCCCTGAGAGACTCCACCGGTTCTCCTTCGATTGTGTATAACGTCAGTAAAAGGAGGATTTAATTATGTTACTGCCTAGTGTATTTACAAATGATTTTACAAATGATGACTTTTTTGATGATTTCTTTAACGCTCCGGCAAGAAGAAGCTACATGCCGACCGCAAGCATGAAGTGCGATGTCAAGGAACTGGATCAATCCTATCAGATTGATATGCAGCTTCCGGGATACGACAAAGACGATATAGAAGTTTCCGTGGACAAGGGTTACCTCACCGTATCCGCTTCCCACAAGGAGAACAAAGAAGACAAGGAAGACGGCAAGTACATCCGGAAGGAATGCTTTACCGGCAGCTGCCAGCGCAGCTTCTATGTGGGCGACGCCGTAAAAGGCGAGGACATCGGTGCCGCATTCACCAACGGCATTCTGAGTCTGACCGTTCCAAAGGCCGAAGCGCTTCCGCAGAACGAAACCAAGCAGTTGGTTCATATCGAAGGATAGTCCAACGTGAGACGTTCCCGCAACGCTCCGATAAAAAAAGAATTCGCAGGGTCGGAAGTCTCCGGCTCTGCGATTTTTCTTTTACCCGATTCTTTTGGCGTTCTACTTCAGCCGTTGGGACTCGATAAACTCATTTTTCTTCACCCGGAACGGCGTGCAGTTGCTGCCGTAGAACTCGTACGGCTCGTCGATAACTTCGGCGCCCATTTTCAAAAGTATTTTCAGCGTCACATCCCGAGCGTCTCCGTACACCTCCGAAGCCCCCAGAGCAAACAGTGCACTCAAAACCCCGCGCAGCAGGTCGGTGCCCAGATGGCGATGCCGAAAGCTTGGATGAACGGCAAAGCGTCCTACATGCGGTCCTTCCGGTTCTTCCCAGGATACGATTCCCCCCACGATCCTGCCGGAAATCTCTATGCACCACCACTGGGGTGATTTCTCTGCAGGAATGTCATCCATGTCCCGCGGGATGCCTTGCTCGATTTCAAAAACATCGGATACCAGGGTCAGCACCCGTTCCTTCTCCTCCGGTCGAACGCGGCGCATCACCGTCAGCTTTTCTCGATTCTCCATTCGTCCTCCACGATTCTTTCTTTATAAGATTAAATCCATAGACCCGATTTTAAATCCCTTGTTAAGTACTATGATACCATAGATTCCCCTTGATAGCAAAGTTCCCCGGCTCCGGAACCTTCCGAAGCCGGGGAGATCGATTCGAATTTTTCAGAACAACAAGTTGTTCAATAAACTACTTTGTCTTAACGCTCTTTGCGGAAGACCAGCTTGAATAGTATTTTGCCTTTCCAACCTTCTTGTAGGTACGGATTCTTACATAGTATCTCTTATGAGCTTTTTTCTTAATCACCCATGTGGACTTCTTCTTCGAAGAAACAGCCTTAATCTTTGCAGATTTGAAATTCTTCTTGGTAGAGTACTGCACCTGATATCCGCTAATCTGCCTGGTCTGCTTCTTCCAGGTCGGTTTGAATGCTCTCACACCCTTCTTCAGATGCTTGATGGAAGTTCCCTTCGGATTGATCTTGAAGGATACGGTCTTGGAACCTGCGTAATCGTTCTTCAGGGTAACCTTAACGGTGTACTTTCCAACGTTCTTTCTTCCCTTTCCGTATGATACGGAGTAGTTGTCCTTGGTCAGTACGGTGCCGTTTACGGAAACCTTCACTCCAGGCGTCTTCACCTTTCCGTTATAGGTGTAGGCGGAGGTGCTCAGCTTTACGCTCGGTGTTGCGCTTACAACGTTCTTCTTCCAGTGTGCGAATACGGTGGTATCCTTGTCGAATACGGTATCTGCCGTTACGGCATCGCCACCCTCTGCGGCGGTGAACCAGCCCTCAAAGGTGTATCCGTCTCTTGCTGCGCCCGGAAGCTCTGCCAGCTTTCCGTCCTTGTCGGTTCTTGCAGTTTCGGCATCGGCCTTTCCTTCACCGGCATTAAAGGTCACCTTGTGAACCAGCACGATTTCGTGAGCCGTACCCTTTGCCACGACCTTTGCATAATCTCCGACGGCATTTACCTGATCTTCCACCAGAGAAATCAGTGTGACTTTCGCATTTCCTTCAAAAGCCGCTGCGTCCAGAACCTTTACGGTTGTCGGCAGGTCGATGGACTTGCATTCCGAAGTCAGTGTCTGGTAGAAGGCTTTCTTTCCGATGCTCTCCAGACCTTCATGCAGTACCACCTTATCAATGCTTGCCTTGATGCTATCCTGCGTTCTCTGGAATGCATATTTGCCAATTGTCTTTACATTTCCCGGAATTTCCAGTTCCTTCATTTGGTTGTTCCAGAATGCATAGTCGTCGATTTTTTCTACGGTGTCGGAAATCTTCAATGTTTCCACGCGGTTTCCGGCAAATGCACGGGAGCCGATGGTTTTAATTCCTTCCGGGATTTCCACGTTCTTAATCTTTTGATTGGTGAACATGCTGGCCGGAATGGCGGTCATACCCTTGGATAGCTTCACCTTTTCGATATGTGTGGTTGCCTTCTCCGTGTTGGTGAATGCACCGTTTCCGACGGATGTAACGCTGTCCGGAAGGCTTACCTCTGTGAGCGGCGCATTCTGGAATGCGGTATCCCCAATGGTCTTCAGAGTTTCTGGGAATTCCACTTCCTTCACACCGTGCTTCACCTCGGAGGTTTTCGTGTCCACTACAGCGGAGAACGCAAAGTTTCCGATGCTTTCCAGCTTTGCCGGGAGCTTTACGGAATCCGGAGCGTATACGGTGCCGTCCGCAGTCTTATATCCGAAGGTGCCCACTCCAACGGTTCCTTTACCGATTGCGGTTATATCCTCACCGGCTGCATTCTGATCCGGAAGTACCAGGTTGGTATCGTTCTGAATCTTAATCTTTCCGCTTTCCGAAAGACCGGTGATTGTGGTTCCGTCGAAGATGAAGTGTGCGGTGCCCCATGGCTTTTCCGCCCACGCTTCGGCCGGAATGGCATCGCCGACAAACGGCTTCTGAGTAGCGTTACTGTCCACGTAAGAGCCCTTGGTCTTTGGAATGTACAGATATACGGTGCCGTTCTCCATACCGGTGTTCTTCACAAAAGCCTGTTTGCTGACCTTTTCGGTCTTGTCCGGCAGCCAAACGGATTTGATTTTATTTACCATAAATGCGCCGTTATCAATTACCAGCGGGAAATCCGTGGTTTCCGGGAAATTCAGCGACTCTATCGCGCAACTTCCAAAAGCACCTGATGCAAGCGTCTTTATTGTGGATGGAAAGGTTACCTTCTTCAGGTTTGCATTTTTAGCAAAGGCCTGCCGTGCCAGATAGAACACGCCTTCCGGAAGGGTTACCTCTTCCAGGTTGTTGCTCTGGAATGCCAGTCCTCCGATAAAAAAATCGCCTCGCTCTTTTACATTGCTGTCCCAATTGGTATCATTGGCCGTCTTCACGTTCTCCGGGAACTTTACGGATTTAATACCCATTGATTTGAATGCGCTTTCACCAACACCCTGAACCTTCTTTCCGTCCGGATCCTTCGCCGGAATCACCAGGTCCTTGTTGTTCTCCAGCTTCGCTTTTCCGGAATCCGACAGGCCGGTTACCACCCATACCGTGGTCTTCAAATACGCCTCGGTGTCATTGGACGGGCAGATTTTATCATTTTCACCGATTGCCCACGCCCCGTATGTAAAGTCGGTCGCTTCCCATGCATTGGATGCCGGGGTTTCATCCTTCTTCTCTTCGCCGGTTCCTTCCCCCGGTACAATCGGGAGTTCGTTTTCGTCCAACTGGGCATCTTCCTGCACGGAAGCTTTCCCCTTTGCCTGATTGTTTTCTACGCTCTGTTCGGTCGCTGCCTTTGCCGAAGCATCGGCGTCTGCGGGAGCTGTTCCATCCTCTGCCGCAAAAGCGCTGAACGGTGTTGCCACCATCATTGCCGAGAGCAGAAAGGCCAGAGACTGTTTTTTGTCCATGGTTATTCTCCTTTCATGGTTCATTGGTTTTAACTTTCTTAATTAATATATGCGGCGGTGCAGTTCGGGCAGATTTTAAGCAGAACTGCACCGTTGTCATATCGCGTGTTTGGCAGGACTATTTCGTCTTTACCTTCTTGATTTTCGACCATCCGGAGTAATACTTCTTCCCCTTTACGGTCTTGTAGGTCCGCATGTGAACGTAATACGTCTTTCTCTTCTTTAACTTCTTTACCGTGACCTTCGTCTTCTTATAGGACTTCACGGTAGCGGCCTTTGCCTTCTTGAACTTCTTGGAAGTACTGTACTGCACCTGATATCCGGTCGTCCAAGTCTTGGAAGATTTCTTCCAGGTTGCTTTGAAAGACTTCTTGCCCTTCTTCACGCTCTTCAGGGAAGTTCCCTTCGGATTAATCTTGAAGGTCTTGGTGATGGTTCCGTTGTAATTTCCGGTTCCGGTAATCTTGATTTTTGCAGTTCCCACCGACTTATTTCCGGAGTAGCTTACCTTGTATTCGCTTCCGCTGTTCAGCGTCATCAAGGAGTTCTTTACGGAAACCTTCTGGGTCTGAGATTTTCCGCTGTAAGTCTTGTTCTTCACACCCGAAACCTTGGTTCCGTTCTTCGCCAGGCTGCGGAGCTGAACCCGGAAGTTCTCATCCGCCGTATTCACCTTGAGCAATTTGCTGTTATTGGTCAGCACCAGTACCGGATGTCCGCTGATTCGGATGTTTCCGGTGTTGTTCTGGAATGCCGCCTTTCCGATGCTTTCCACGGAATCCGGCAGGACCACGGTGCACAGATGTCCTTCCTTGAACGCTCTTTCGCCGATGGTCTTCACGCCGTTCTCGATAGTCAGCTTCTCCAGAGAAGCCGCCTTGTAAGTTCCTTCAAAAGCACTTTCTCCCACTTCCTTTACGTTGCCCGGAATAGTCAGGCTCTTCATCTGATGCAGATGGAAGGCCTTTCTTCCAATCTTTGTAACGGATTTCGGAATGGTCAGGCTCTTTAGACGAGCACCGGCAAATGCGGTCTGTCCGATTTCCTTTACCCCTGCCGGAATGGTAATGCTGCTCATCCGGATATTCATGGAGAATGCACCGGATGGAATTACCGTCATCTTATCCGACAGCTTCAGCTTGTAGATGTTGTTCATGGAAAATGCGCCATCGCCCACTGCGGTTACCGCATCCGGAAGCGCCACGTTGCACAGGTGGTTTCCGCGGAATGCGCTGCCGCCCACATAGGTGAGATATTTCTGGTCTGCCAGGAAGTGATCCTCACCGGTGGTTTCCGTCGGTGTATTCACGACGTTTCCGTCCTTGTCATGGTTCCGCAGGTTGTTGTACTCAAATGCTTTTGCTTCGATTCGTTCCAGATATTTCGGGAACTTCACGGACTGGAATCCATTTGGTGATGTACAATCGTATTTGCCAACAGTTACTTCTCTGTCAGAGAAGGCAAAAGCTTCCTCTCCGATTACGGTAATGTATTCTTTTGCCTCTCTGGATGCTTTATCCGGAAGCACCAGATGGTGATTGCTCATGCGAACGTCCTTGCCCGACTTGCTCAAACCCACTATGGTTTTTCCGTCTTCACTGTACACGAAATCGCTGTATTCCCAGCCGGTTCCCACCAGCTTATCGTATTTCAACTGATGTCCGTCGCCCTTTGCCGTTACCTTTTCATATGGTGTCTCGCCGGAAGCTTGTTTATCGGAAGATGTCCAAACCTCTGCAACCACGGTATTTCCGTTAAATGCACTCGCCGGGAGCACTTCCACGCTGTCCGGTAGTTCTGTTTCTTTCACTGCACTTCTGCCAAAAGCATTTTCACCGATGCTCTTCAATTTCCGATTCAGCTTCAGTTCGGTCAGCGTCTTTTTCAAATTGCTGTCCGTTACCGCAAATGCAGAATCGCCGATTTCGGTTACGTTCTCGGAGAGCACCAGCTTCTTCAGCTGATGATTCTCAAATGCATTATTTCCGATGGTTTTCAGTTCTTCATTCAATGCCAGATTTTCCACCTTGTTATCGGCAAAAGCACCGCTGCCGATTTCGGTGATGTTCTTCGGCAGTGTCACGCTCTTCAGTTTCTGTCCCCGGAATGCATTTTCCGGAATGGATGTCAGCCCCATCGAGAGGGATACTTTTTCCAGTGCCGCCTCATTCTTGTCGGTCGCCTCAAACGCACCCTTTCCAATTGTTTTTACCGACTTCGGAATCTGCAGCTCCATTTCTTTGCTGTTTCGGAACGCGTAGTTTCCGATGGTTTCCAGCTGATCCGGAAGTTCGATTTCCGTCAATCCGGATACGCCCTCTGCTGATGCATCAAAGGCGTAATCCCCAATGCTTTTCAGTGTTCTCGGCAAAATCACCTTCTTCGGAACGTAAGTCTTTCCGCCTTCTGTGTATCCGAAAGTTCCGATGCCTTCCGTCCCGTTTGCGATTCCGGTTACGGTCATACCATTGATCCGACTTGGAATAATCAGTTCGGAACTGTTCTTCAGCTTCGTCTTACCCTCTTCGGAGAGACCGGTGATGATATTTCCGACTACATTATTATACGTAAAATGTCTGGTGCCCCACGGTGCCTCTGCTGCCGGAATCCGACCGACAATCAGCTTCTGCACATTGGATTTTCCGTTGGAAATATTTTCCAGACCATCCGGAACGCTTCCGGCGGTGGCTGCATATACGTATACCACGCCGCCGGACTGCTCCTCCGTTGTTCCCGTTTCTACCTTTTCCTTGCCGGTATTTCCGATAAACGCATTTCCCTTCATGGAAGTGGTGGCCTTCGGGATTTCTATCGACTGAATTTTGTTTCCGGCAAAGCAGCGAGATTCCAGTACCGGAGAATTATCACCGGTATCCTCGAAGCTTACTTCCCGAATCTGGTTGGATTCAAACGCACTTTCACCGATTCGCTTCATCGAAGCCGGAACGCGAACCATCGTCAGACGGTTTTCTCGGAAAGAATTGTTCCCAATTTCGGTGATACCGGAGCCCAAGTCCAATTCATTGATATCGTTGCCGCGGAATGCAGATTCACCGATAGTGAATCCCCCCGCATACGGGCATTTTACCGATGTGATTCCCTTTTCCCGGAACGCTTCTGCGGCCACGCCGGTCACCGCATTTCCTTCATCATCCTTCTCCGGGAGTTCGATATCCCTGTTTTCCGTCAGTTTTCTCTCTCCCAGCGATGAGAATCCGGTAATTTCATTCGTTCCGGATTCTTCCTTGGAGTAGGTGTAGTCGTCGGAAGTCCAGATCATCGGATCCGCCAGATACAGCTTGTGGAACGCTTCCGTTCCTTCTTTCGGGTCCGGGAAATTCTTTTTATCGTAATACTGCTCTGCGTTTCTCACATACACCTTTGTGACGCTTCCGTTCACCTTGTGTCCGTCGGAAGTGTATTCCTTGCGGAAGGTGTTGAGTTCCAATCCTTTTACGGTACTCGGCAAATCAATCTCTGTAATTGCCTTGTTCCGAAATGCGTTGTCGCCAATGACCTCCAGGCCTTCCGACAGGGATACGATGCACGACTCGTTGAGATAGTTCTTGGTGGAGAACGCGTACTCGCCGATTTCCTTTACGGAATCCGGAATCACGATATTGTGAATGTTGTTTCCGGCAAAGGCCCGGCTGCCGATTTTCGTCACGGTATCCGGAATCTCAATTTCCGTCAGATTCGACATGTAGTGGTACTTATCGCTGCAGCCAAATGCCGCATCCGGAATTTTCTTTAAGTTCTTGGAAAGAATGATGCGTTCAATATTGGAGTTGGTACTGAAAGCACCGTTGCCCATATACTTCACGCTGTCCGGAAGGATCACCGATGTCAGCTCGTTGTTGGAGAACGCCAACATGCCGATGCTTGTGAGGGTTCCGGAGAATGCAACTTCCTTCAATCCGCTGCTGCAGAACGCCCGGTCGCCGATTTTCTGAATGGTATTCGGCATATACACAGAATCGAACTTTTCATCTTCCGTCGCAAACAGACCGGTATAGCTGTCGGTGGAACCGATTTCTTCTACCTTTTTTCCATCCGGTGTCTTGCTTGGAATGACCAGGTCCTTGTTCACTTTTCTTTTGGCAATGCCGCTTTCGGAAAGTCCGGTAACCGCGCCGTCCTTGTTGTATTCAAAGTCCTTCGCATTCCACAGAGTCTTATCCGGATTCTGATTTGCCTCCGATCCGTCGCACACAACCAATTTCTGGTACGGGGAATAGATATTGGTATTCTTACCCTCCACGGAGTGAAGCCGGTTCTGAAGCTTATCCTTCAGCCCCGGATTGTCGGTGTACATATATACCAGACCGGCAGTTCTTGTCTCTTTATGGAACTCCTTTTCCAGTATGTTTTCCTTGCCCCAAGGATCCTTTTCCGGTGCTTTGGTCATTCCCGGGTTAAAGGCGAATGCGGTTTTGTTCACCACCTCGGTGAAGTCCGGGAGGCGCACCGATTTGATGTTGTTAAACGCAAACGGCATGCCGTGAAGTTCCATCATAAAGTCCGTCGTCACAGGGAATTGAACATCGGTAATCTTATTGTCCGCAAAGCCTTGGCTTTCAATCCACCAGATGGTCTTCGGGAGTTTTACTTTTACAATCTGATTTCGTTCAAAGGCCTTTGCCAATACGGAAATAACGCCCGTAGGGAGAACGACTTCTTTCAGCTTATTTCCATAAAAAGAGCTCTCGCCAATCACGAAGTTTCCGCGGCGGGAGACCCGTTCTTCGTCGGTCTTTGCCAGCGGATCGTCGTAAGGAGTCAGCATTCCCGTCGGGAACTGAACCGATTCCAGACCCTTTTCTTTAAATGCGCTCTCGCCGATTCCCACGATATTCTTTCCATCCGGTCCCTTCGCCGGGATTACCAGATTCTTGTTGCTCTTCAGTTTCTCTTCACCCTGCTTGGAAAACCCGGTGATGACTTTTCCGCGAACATAAAACTGCCGGCTGTAGTCACAACCGTACATGAGCTTTTCGTATTCCCCATAGGTGAAATCCGCTGTTGTCCATTTATCGCTGACCATCTCGGAGCCGGTGTTCTCTGCCGCCTTTGCCGCTTCTTTCGAAGCTTCGGCATCCGCAGATTCCTCGGTCTTTTTTTCTTTTGCCGAATCCTGTTCTCCGGTCGCGTCTTCTTCCGAACCCTTTACGGATTCTGCTGAAAAATCACTTTTCTCATTTTCAACTGCGTCCCCGCGATCCGGTTCGGATGCCTTGTCCGGATTTACCGGTTCATTGGATTCACTCTCATTTGTGGAACCCGCTGCTCCGGAAATCTCCTGGGCAAATGTCATGCAAGGAGTCGCAACCATGAATAGGGCCAGTGCCCATGCAATCCATCGTTTCTTATCCATAACGCCAACCTCATTTTCTAAGTAATAATTCGTCATCCCCTGTCTAACCATGGTATCAACCATTTCGGTATATTTAAAATCAGTTTTATCTATTTGGAAAATTTTATTATTGGAAAACTCTATATTTCGAAACTCTGTTCTACTAATAGAAGCTTCTCCCGGATTTCTCCGAGAGAAGCTTCTGTGTAATCGTTTGTATCATGGATGGTATCCGAAAAGAGCATGCGCTGCCTGCAAGTCCTACTCTTTTTCCGACTCTTGAATCAGCCGAAGCTTTTCACTGCGCGTCATCTTCTTAATGGCGCATTCCCGCCGCAAAGCTTCCTTCTTATCCATGTATTCCTCATAATATTCCAGCCGCACCGGCCTGCGAGCGCGGGTGTATTTGGCCCCCTTACCGGCATTGTGCATGGCCACCCGGTGCTCCAGATCCGTGGTCCAGCCGGTGTACAGGGTGCCGTCCCCGCACCGGAGAATATATACGTATTGCGTCTTCTGCTGATTCTCTTCCACTGCGCGCTTCTTTCTCTGTTCGGAATTGCGGTATTCGGCCCAACCCCGGTTCCGCCCGCAATCTTTTTAGTGATACTTTTTTCTTTTATATAGTACCACACCGAAAATCCATCCGCCACACAGAAGAAGCGTGACAATTCCGGCCGCATAATACGGCGCGTCGCTGTTTCCCACGCCGGTGACCGTGGCGATGGGACGGTTGTTGGTGACGATCACTTCAATGTCCCCATCCTCTTCATCCAGCACTTCCGCCTCCGTGGCGAGTTCCTTTCCCGCATCGGCATTTTCCCGCTGCACGGCTTGATGCGTCGGTTTTTCACCGGTGGCTTTCTGCCGATAGGAGGCGATGTGGTCGCTGGCCGCTTCCGTAATCCGATACGTTGTACCCGCCGGAAGTTCTTTGAATTGCGCGCTTTCGTCGTCCTTCAATTTCAGACGAAGGTCCGCCTTTCCGCTTTCATCCGAAGAAAAACCTTTTTCCGTAAGCTCTCCCGTGTCCGCCGCTTCGATGCCGTCCGCCTCGTATTCGGCGGACGGCTTCAGCCCGGATAAGCTCACTTGGAATTCGAACTTCTTGCTTCGATCCCCCAGCGCACCGGTCACTTCCTTACGCAGGGTTAGGGTGCCCACCGGAATTTTTCGGTACACCACTTCAATGTGGTGATCCTTCTGAACATCGGTAAAAGTATATTCGTTCGGATATTCTTTTACATTCACCGCCTCGCCGTCCACGGTCACCTTCTCCAGTTCATACCCATCGTTCGGACGGTAGTGAATGGTCTCATTATCTCCTTCTCCCACCACCACGTCGGGATCGATGGTTCCGCCGGTCACCTTGGTGGTGATCTTGTGTTCAATCCGTTGAAATTGGACATCGATGGTGTAGATTTTGGTCTCCAGCTCCCGGCCCGTCTTGGCGCTTCGCGGGTGTACCGGACTGGTGTACAGGCGATCGAAACGATAGGTTCCGCCCGCCGGATTGAAATCCACCGGCTCCCCCTCTACCGTCAGGGATTTTACCCGGTACCCTTTCGCCGGGGTGTAATCGTAGGTGGTGGAACTGTTGATAATGTAGGTGGTGAGTCCTTCCTTCTGAATGGAACCGCCCTCGC
Organism: Mogibacterium kristiansenii; assembly: GCF_029224645.1. Classification (NCBI taxonomy): domain Bacteria; kingdom Bacillati; phylum Bacillota; class Clostridia; order Peptostreptococcales; family Anaerovoracaceae; genus Mogibacterium; species Mogibacterium kristiansenii. The sequence continues at coordinate 16,314 of NZ_JAQXUZ010000018.1, read as the reverse complement.
CTCGAGTGGCTTTCACCGCCACCTCCGGCTGCGTCCACAACGCCGTCCCCATCATTTTCCCGGAAATACTGATGGAACCCGTCCATTTGAAACTAAAGCCCTGAGGCTGCACCGGGGAAATAAAACCGGAGTAATAGGTTCCGTTGTCTCCGCTGGTTCCGGTGGCCTTGTTGTAGGCTTCCATCTTCGCACCGTCCCCGCAGACCCGCAGGTTCTCTCCTACCGTCATCACCTTTTCCAGCGTCTGCATCGCTTTGTTGGCATCACTTTTCTTCGCCAGTGCCACCGGACTCTCGAATCCGGAAATCAGCTCTACGCCCTCTGCGTAGGGTCCGTTATACCGTTCCGCCGCACTCTTCCCTTTGGCGATGGTGGTATCCTCCACATCCAAATCCCGGAACCCGAAGAGCAGCCGCGGATATTTCGCTTCGTCCACCGGCGCATCCGTTCCCGACTGAAGGATTTGAATCTTCACATTGCACTTCGTGGTGATGCAGGCTCCCGCCAACGAATTGGCCGTGGTTCCGTTGTTCACGCTGTACTTCGTGCGCGGGGAAGCGGTGCACAGCTCCGTGGCTTTGCTGTTCGGTCCTGAGGACTGAAGAATTGGCACGTACACCTTTGTGTCATTCCCAATCTTTGAATTCTGATTTTTTCCCAGGGAAAAAGTCCATCCGCTCACCACGACCTTCACGTCGGCCTTGGTGTTGTCCGAAAGAACCGCCCGGTTCCGCCAGCGCAAGGTGATATTTCCTTTTACCTCGTTGGCCTTCGTAACCGCATTGCTTGTGTCATTTCGATTCCGCGTTCCGAACTTCACCGCTCCGTAGTACGCCACAAAATCCCGCTTCTCCGTCTGATTGTTCCCCACGTATCCGTTGTACTTGTGGATATTTCCGTTCGTGGTGGTAATCTCCGCCTCCTGCAGGGGCAGTCCGGTAATCTTCGCGTAATTCTCCGGCAGCTCTTGAAATCGGTCGTAGGTCACCCGAAGATCTTTGGTGGCACCGTATGTGGGCACGCCCGCACCGATTGTGAACAGGGTAAAAAGAAGCAGCGTACCGACAAGGGTGCGCATGCAATCCTTCTTTCGTTTTCGGCGATTCTTCCTTAGACAAAACAACGCCGCCAACGCGCCGAGAAAACCCGCGCCCGGGAGAAACAGGGATTTTACATCTCCCGTCTCCACCAAAGCCGCCTTCTCATACCGATCTTCGTACCGAATTTCCGTCACCTTCTCTCCGTCCGTCTCAATCACCTGCTGCACATCTCCGTCGCTTCGCACTACCACCGTTACCCGGTACACCGAGGAATCTCGGGCGGTGATGCCTTCCGGATTATTCCGGCGATTGACTTCATAGATATACACACCGGGGCCGGGAAAAACGATTTCCCCAAAAGAACGCGTCTCTCCCGCCGGCACACAAAGCCGGTGCCCCACTGCTCCTTCCGGCATGGGAGTATCTTCCGTGGTCCCCCGCAATTGAAAAACACCCTCCGCATCTCCCGGGCTGCCCACTGCACTGTAGCTCACCTTGATCTCCGTCATCCATCGGCTTTCCGCACCCACGGAAACCGCATACATCATGCACAGGATCAAGGCGAGCCAAAGCGTCGCTATTTTTCTCGTCATACTTCTCTCCTTTCTATATGTTGCGCCGTCGCCACAGGAGAAATACCTTCCCCCGAATTTGGTCCTTTTCAATCGTTCCAAAGCATCGACTGTCCGCAGATTCCTCCCTGCAGTCTCCCAGGATAAAAAACCGTCCCGGTTCCACGGTAACCCCTGCCTTTAGATCTCCGGCCGGCGTTTCGCTGTAAATTCCCAGTCCCGGCTGTACCGGCTGAATCCGCCCATCGATGGTCAGGCGGTGATCTTCGGTTTTTCCGATAACCGCCCCCTCGCATCCGGCAATCCGCCCCAGGTACACGTTCCCGTTCGCTTCATACACCACGCTGTCCCGATTGGCAAAATCTCCGCACCGATAGTACACCACCAGGTCTCCCTCCCGAATCGCCGGTGCCATATCGTTTCCGTCCGCAATCCGGATTCCGAACACGAACGTAAAAACAATCCATAGCGTCAAGGCGAAGGTTCCCGCACGAATCAGGATTCCCTTCCGGATGCTCTTCACGATTCTCTTTTTTTTCGCAATTTCTTCTGTCATTCTTTTCTTCCTTCCGTATGAGACTCTTCCTGTTCCGTCATTCGGCAGAACACCACGATCCTCCGGTCGTCCATATCTCCGGAGCAGGTGGACAGGCACAGGAGCCGGTCCCGGAACTTCCCGCGGACCGGCCGTTTCCGCCTGCACCGGCGGAAGGATTCCATGGGGCGGTTCTTCTTTCCGTTTATGCTGTAGATTTTGGAATCATAGGCATCGAATATGCCCGCCCCGATAATCTCCAAATCGTATCGGCCCTTCGGTGTCAGCAGCTGACCCCTTTTGTTTTTATGGAAGAAATTCTTGTCCAAATACTTCTTCAGGTCGCCGAACATGGCACCTCCGGCCATATGGTGGCCGTGAATGAGCTGGTATTCTTGGGCGAAATCCTTGGGGCATTGCTCGTCCAGAAACAGGGTGCCGCCGGCATAGGTTTTTCCGTAGAAGTCCCGGTCCAAATATTCGAAATTATCCGTTCCCTTCACCACCGGATGGTCCACATGGGTTCCGTCCAAAGTGAGCCAGGCGGCCACATCGGGATTAATCTGCCGCAAAGCCGCGAAATCCCGATACGCCACTCCGTCGATTCCCGCCCGGGTAAATCGATACATGTCGTAGTAGGAAAAGCCCACCATGAGCAGCAATGCCAGCACGAACCATTTCAGCATCCATGAGACGATGCGGTCCGCCCGGATGCTTCGCCGTACACGGCGATTCCAACGCTCCAGCTCCCGGCTCTCCTCGGATTTATTCATATTTCCGGCGGCGTGCGACAATAGCGCCGGCTGCCGCGATAGCCAGAAGTGCCGCCGGTCCGGTGCTCTCCGCTACGCCGGTAACGGTTGCCAGATTTCGCTCATTGATAAAGGCCACCGTGACGGTTCCGTCCGCCTCATCCACGCGCTCCGTTTCGGTGCTCAGCGCTTTGTCCTTGATGTCGTTGTCCTTCATCTTGTTCTGAATTTCCGGTGTTTTTCCGGAACCGCTGATTCGGTAGGAAGCGATATGGTCGCTGGCCTGCTCCGTTACTTGATACGATGCGGAAACCGGCAGCCCGTTCAGAACGAATTTTTCATCGTCCTTCAGACGAACGGTGAATTCCGCTTTTCCGGAATCGTCGGAAACGAGGGTCTTCCCTTGAAGTGTTCCCACCGATGCCCGCACCACATTCACCCCGTCGTCGGTTCGGTCTTCCGTATCCGCCGCCGCTTCCTCCGTGGTGTAAGCGGTTCCCGGCTCCAACCCGGACAGTTTTACCTGAAATTCGAAGGCTTTATTCCGGTCCCCCAGATTTCCCTTTACGTTGTTGGTGATTACCAGGTCCTGGACGTGAGCGTCATTCCAGAAGCGATAGGCTTCCAGCCGGTTCGGATGCTCGCCGTCGGATGTTCCGACTTTTGCCAGATTTTCCCTGACGTTTTCCGTAGCATCGGTTCCGCCGTTGTCGGTGATTCCGGAGATGTCCGAGAGGTTCGGCTGATAATTTTCCTTGCCGGACTCATTCCGATAGGAGGTAATATTGTGCACATATACGCCATCCTCCGTATTTCCCGCATCGTCGGTTTTATTTGTTACGTAAACGGCCACAAAATAACTGTGGTCATCGTATGTGATACCCGGCACCTTTTCCGGGTCGGAGCCTTCTTCCGTGAGCTTATACAGATAATAGCCGGCCCGGCGGAACTTGATTTTCACCGGGGTCACGCGGCTCTTCTTCGTGTCGCTGTCCCGCTCCGCCGTCTGAAAATCTCCCACCGTAATCTCGGCATTGGTGCCGTTTACTTTTACCTGATGGTGTTCTGCTGCGGACGCTTCCGGCATAGGCATGTTCTCCGCCGCAATGGGCTTGCCGCTGGCGCCGGTGCTTTCGTTGGCGTTGTCAAAACCTCGCACCGCCGTCAGCTTGTACTTCACGTCCCGCAAAGTACCCGGAAATTTCCCGGCGTGGTTGGCCGTGAGGATTTTGCCCATGGTCAGGGTGGCTTCGTCACCGGAAACCGCCTGACGAGGGTCCATTCCCCCAGCCCATGCGCCGCTTGGGATTGCCGCGCCCAAAGTCAGACAGACGGCCAGCAGGCCTGCCCGAATTCTGTGTGATGTGTGATTGGCCGGACCTCCGGTGTGATTGGCCGGACCTTCGGTGTGATTGGCCGGCCCTCCGGTCACTGTGTGGGGGCCGTTGGCCCGTTTTTCTTTTCTCATTTTTCCCTCCTTAGAACTTAGTTTGATGACTTTGCATTTGCTGTGGGGATATTATGGCACATAAAAAATTCCCCTTCAGTACACGTTTGTTTTCATCCGGCATGAATGGGTACTGAAAAGGGGAATCTTAAACTTATTATTCGGTTTTTCGGGATTAAAAATATTTGCTAGTTGGGTTAGAATGATTTTTCTGTATATCGGTCTACTTAATTTGCTCTCCTCGGCTCGGTTGGGGCTGCGATGGGCCGACGGCGGCTACCCTATTTCTGCATATACTCGTCCATGTGAGCAGCCGCCAGTTTGCCGGCGCCCATGGCCTTGATTACAGTGGCAGCGCCAGTTACCGCATCACCGCCGGCGAACACGCCTTCTCTGGTGCAAGCACCGGTTTCTTCATCAATCTGAATGCCGCCGCGTGCGTTTTCGTCCAGTCCTTCGGTGGTATCCACGATGAGCTGGTTCAGGCTGGTACCCAGAGCCATGATGACACCGTCTACGTCCAAAGTAAACTCGGAACCCTCAATGGCAACCGGTCTGCGACGTCCGGAAGCATCCGGCTCGCCCAGTTCCATTTTGATGCACTCGATCTGGTTTACGTAGTTGTTCTCGTCGCCCAGAATGCGAACCGGGTTGTTCAGCAGGTGGAACTGAATGCCCTCTTCCTCTGCGTGCTCGATTTCCTCGGCACGAGCCGGCATCTCATCTCTGCCTCTCCGGTAAATTACATGGACCTCAGCGCCCATTCTTTTAGCGCATCTTGCTGCGTCCATGGCAACGTTTCCGCCGCCTACAACCGCAACCTGCTTGTGCTTTTTGATCGGAGTGTCGTACTCGTCCAGGTAGCCCTTCATCAGGTTGATTCGGGTCAGATACTCGTTGGCGGAGTATACGCCTACCAGGTTCTCGCCTTCGATGTTCATGAACTTCGGAAGGCCGGCACCGGTACCGACGAATACAGCATCGTATCCCTCATCGAACAGGTCCTGGATATCCAGGGATCTGCCCACTACCACGTTGTGGTAGAAAGTGACGCCCTTCTTCCGCAGGGTGTCGATTTCGTATGCCACGATATCCTTTGGCAGACGGAATTCCGGAATTCCGTATACCAGCACGCCGCCCTCTTTGTGGAGACTCTCGAAAACGGTTACTTCGTATCCCTTGTTCACCAGATCACCGGCAGCGGTCAGTCCGGCCGGGCCGGCACCGACAACGGCAGCCTTCTTGCCGTTGGATGGGATTTTTTCTACTTTATCATTGCCGATGTGCTCTCTGTGCCAATCCGCTACGAAACGCTCCAGTCTGCCTACAGCAACCGGCTCGCCCTTGATTCCGCGAACGCACTTTCCTTCGCACTGGGTTTCCTGCGGGCATACACGGCCGCACACTGCCGGCAGGGAGTTGGTGGAAGTGATCACTTCATAGGCACCGGCAAAATCCCCCTCGGCTACCTTTGCGATGAATTCCGGAATCCGTACGTTTACCGGACATCCTGTCACGCAAGGCTTGTTTTTACAATTGAGGCAACGCTGCGCTTCGTTTACCGCCATCTCCTCGGTATATCCCAGAGCAACTTCCTTAAAATTCTTATTTCTGACATCCGGTTCCTGAGACGGCATCGGTGTCTTTGTCATCTGATTATTCATAGTGTCTTACACCTCCTGTCAGTCGGCAGATATGATCCCGTTCTTCCTTCTCTTCTTCGTGGTAATATGCATTGCGGGCAATGAGTACATCCCAGTCTACCGCTGCCGCATCGAATTCCGGTCCGTCTACGCAGACATACTTGGTCTCGCCGTTAATGGAAACTCGACATCCGCCGCACATTCCGGTTCCGTCGATCATCAGCGCCGTGAGAGATGCGATGGTCTTGATTCCGTAAGGCTTGGTCACCTCGTTGACGAACTTCATCATGATCGGAGGTCCAACGGTGATGACTTCATCGTAATCGTTTCCGGCCTTGATCAGCTCCTCCAGCTTTGTGGTGGTGAACCCCTTCTCGCCGGCAGAACCGTCGTCCGTCATCAGGTAGAAATTATCTACCGCTTCTTCAAACTCTTCCTTCAGCACAATCAGCTCCTCGGTTTTGAATCCGGAAACCATGTCCACCTTCACGCCGGCTTCCGCAAGACCTCTTGCCACCGGGTATGCCAGTGCGTTTCCGGTACCGCCGCCAACCACGCAGACCTTCTTCAGGCCCTCCATGTGGGTCGGTTTTCCCAGCGGTCCAACCACGTCCTGAATGTAATCGCCTACTTCCAGCTGGGACAGCAGCATGGTGCTTCTTCCCACTGCCTGGAAAATCAGGGTTACGGTTCCCGTCTCCTTATTTGTTCCCGCCATGGTAATCGGAACTCTTTCCCCGTATTCATCCACGCGGAAAATAATGAACTGTCCCGGTTTCGCTTTCTTTGCAACAAAAGGTGCCTCGAACTCAATCCAGAACATATCGTGGCTGAGCTGTTTCTTCAGTACAATCTTGTGCATTTCTAACTCCTTCCTCAAGTAAAAATATCCTGCAACGATCCCGCAGTCTCCGCCGGGAAACTACATCTCGTCTTGCATGCGCTGTGTAATCTTCCGCTTCGCCGGATCCTTTGCTCTCCGGTAAAGCACGAACCGCCGGCCGATGGCCTGGACGAAATCTGCTTTTAGCTCATCCGCAACCTGATTGGCGGTTTCCTTGGCCTCCAATTCTGCACCCTCCTGAATGGCCACTTTCAGCAGCTCATTGGCGGTCAGATATTCATCGATGGTCTGCATCACCGCATCCGTCACTCCGGCTCTGCCGACGATTACCGCCGGCTGCACGGTCTGCGCCAGTTTTTTCAAATAACCTCTCTGCTTTCCTGTCAGCATCCTCTCTCCTCCAAAAATAAAATCGCTATCTCGCGGAAGCTTCCGGCTGTTTCGGGTTCACATCCTCCGGATACGCCGCAATCGGCTCGTTGCTGAGACGCTTGTAGTACGCTTTCGCCTGGTACAGCGCCGCCACCGGATTGTGACCCATCACCCGGTCTTTGGTTACCAGGGTGGTGCACAGGGCATCCGCATATTTATAGAAAAGACTGTCGTGTCCCACGCACAGCCCCACGATCACGTTGAAATCCGTCTTCTCCCGGTTCATGATTTTCGCCTGCATAATCGGGTTGCACATAATCGGACCGGTAATCCGGGTGTCCTCTTCCGGAACGCCCACCTTGGTCTTCTCAAAAGAACCCACTTTGCACACGGCGCCTACCACTTCGAATCCGTTCTTCCGAAGGATCCGGGCAAAAATCCGGCTTTCCTCAATCAGACCCACACAGGTGGCGATTCCGATCTTGTGATAGCCCATCCGTTTTGCGAAAGCCACGATTTCCTGCACCCGAGTGTATCGCAGGTAAAAATCCGATTCAATCTGAGCGGATACCACCGACGCCTTCTGATTCTCCGGCTCTTCGTACAGCTTCCACACTTCCGCTCTTTCCTCGTCCGTCAATTCCGTGGTCAGGCAGAAGTCCGGATACTCCTTGTCCCGCGTGTGGCAGTTGTATACACCGCAGTCCACACAGGAGCGTTTGGTTTCCTCGTTCATCATGCTCCTCCAATATTTAAAAACATTTGTATTAAGGATAACATATCTTCCTTATTTTTCAAGTAATTCTAAAGATTTTTTGCACTAAAAATTGGTTTACCTCTGTTTTTTTATCTGAACTTTTTGCATGAATCTCGAGATTTCCCGTTTTAACAGTGATGTTGCGCGCTTTCATCCCTATAAAAAACCGGTGGGTTTCCCCACCGGTTACACTCCTCATCCGTTGCCCGCTCGGACGCCGAATGCCTTCCCATCTTTTTTTATCGAAAGCTTCGCTGCTGCAGCGCCCTCCGGTACCTTCCGGCTTTAGTCCGCAGCGCCCGGTAGTTCGCATACCCATCCCGGTCGCTCCGGTTCATCCAAATACCTTCGCCCCTCCGGAAAAACTGCAGGCAGTTCGGATAGAGCATGTAGTCTTCCTCGTAAATCATCCGTTCCATCTTCCGGAGCACCGCTTCCACCTTCTCTTCCCACTCCTCCTTATCCGGGAAGCGCACCAGAGAACGCAGTTCCGCGACGATTTCATCCTCTTCCGTTTTCATCTGCTTCACCCAGCCGGCAGCCCCGTATCCTTGCTTCAGCATCGGATACAGAACATCCCACTTCTTGGCATAATGTTCGCCCACACCTCTCAGAATTTCTACTTCTTCCCGTGTAAGATCCCGGTTCTGCCCGGCGCGTATATTTCTCCGTACCACATCGATCTGCTTCTGCAGCACGGCGTTTTCCAATTTCAGAATGTTCAGATTATTCATCTTCTTCATTTTCTCCTTTCCACCAGAGATGACCTCTGCCGGAATACCCGGCGGTTCCCTCCTCGGTACGGTCATTGTATCATCTGAACTTCCGGAATCCGTAACTGTTTCATGTGCGTTCCATGAACAGCCGGTGATGTGCCCGAGGGGGCTGCTTATGCCTACCACCGGCGACCCCGGATCACCGGTGGAAATCGGGAAAGTGATGCAGGAACGCTGAAAAAAGAGTCTCATGCATTAACTCCGGAATTAGAGTTAATGCATGAGACAGAAAAACAAGGGGGAATGCATCACTTTCCAACAGAACGGCTCGGTATCCATAACAACCGACCTCTCTGCGTTGTTTGTTCGAGGCATTCTAGCTTAGAAAAGCGGAGTATTTTCTAATAATTATCCCACAAATACTCATGAAGAACCCTTTTGTTCCCTCATGTCGAGCCAATTCTGATGTTTTTGCTCGTAAAAACAAGCTCCATGCATCAACTTCATTTTCCGGATTGATGCATGAGGCCATGATTTTTGTTCCCATGCATCACTTTTCTTTCCCTTCGCCACAACATGTTCCATATTTTGAAAAATCTCGATTTTTCTCGATAAGTGTGTACTGAAGGGGAAAAATTTTTCTGGCATAATCATGGCAGGAGAAGCATCATTTACTGGCACTGAAAGGAGACGCTCATGATTAATTACAAAAATATTTTACTCAATGCATTACAAGATCACCAACAGCTGAAAAAGCAGTACAAAGCAAAAATCAAAGAACTCGCGGCATTCGACGGTTTGTTTCTGACGACCAGCCAACGTGAAGGAAAGATTTATTATTCCTGTTTCTACAGCGGTGGCAAGCGGCGCTACTTAGGTCGGGAAACCCACGAGGTCGTCCGCAAGATTCGTGACCTACGCTTCTGCAAGAAAATGGTGGAAATTCTGGATGACAACATTCGTCTCCTCCGGGAGTTCACAGAACGGTATTGCGACACCGACGTGGAATCCGTTCGGCAGCGTCTCCCGAAGCAGTACATTCCTCTGTTGACCGACATCCTGGAGCTGAACACCAACAGCATCGAAGCCCGCGTTCAGGCGATGCGGGAACGGAAGGCTGCGATTCCGCCCAGACATCCGGAGGCCCTTCGGATTACCACCTTTGACGGCACTCTGGTGCGGAGCCGTGTGGAAGCATTGCTGTACGAACGTTTCTGTGCCGCGGGCTTCTACGTCCTCTACGAATATCCCGTCGAATACGCCCCGGGCAATTACCTCTGCCCCGATTTCTTGCTGATTCACCCGGTCACCGGCCAGGTCATTCTCTGGGAGCACCTGGGACGCTGGTTTCACGCGGAGAATTCCCGGCAGTACCGCGACAGCTTCAACTGGAAAACCGACATCTACCGGGAGCTGGGTTTTATTCCTGGCATCAACCTCCAGATGTCCTTCGAGACCGACAGCGGGCTGGACCTGGAATGGATCTCCGGCCAAATTGAATATTTATACAATTCCGTCCCGACCACATCCCTTCTGGCCATCCGGGAAAAACAGCTTCACGATTTTGCCGACTTCAATCTGCTCATAAAAAAAGCTTCGTGAAACCCAAGGGTGTCCGGCAGAAACCGCAGACAACAGGAACTGTGTCCGGCCCATCTCCAAAACCAAAGAACCGGGCTGCCGCGCCTTTCGGGACGACAATCCGGTTCTCACTTCGAATCCATATATTTCCATTTAGAATTTGCTCTTTATCGCATTCACCACGAAGCTCTTGAAATCCTCACTTAGGAGAAACTCCCTCATGCCCGTCACATCGTTAATCAGGCGCATGCAAATGGACGCCAGAAAACCGATGACCAGCAGGAGAATAATCGTCGTGGCCGGAATATCCAGGCGACCTTCGTCCTGCTTCTTCTTTCGCCGCCACAGAACGTAAAGAATTTCCATCAGCACCGTGAATAACAGGATGAAAATTGCACTCATCGTAATCTCCACGGACATGGATTGAATCTCTCCGTCATCCAAAAAATCCATGCTCAGGTGACCCACCATCACGCCGATAATCAGCAATACACATCCAAAAAAATACTCACTTCTTGCCGGTTTCTTCATTATTCCCCCATTAATTCTTCATGATCCCAAAAAATACGCATAAATTTTAGCATTTAAATGCACGAATTTCAATATAAATCCATTGATTTCTTCATTTTTGCGCTACAATTCTTCCATTTTTGCCGCGATTTCCCGGTAAAACGTCTCCTTCTCGGCATCACGTCTCTCCAAGCAATCCAGCAAATGTCCGTCCTTCATAAAAATAACCTTCCGGCAATACATGGCGATTTTCGGGTCGTGGGTAACGAGAATCACCGTCTTTCCGTCCGTCTCATTGAATTCCGCCAGGGTTTCAATCACTTGCTGTCCCATCACGGAATCCAAATTTCCCGTAGGCTCATCCCCCAGAATGACATCCGGATCGTTGATCAGCGCCCGGCAAAGCGCCACTCGCTGCTGCTGACCGCCGGACATTTCATGGGGATACTTATCCCGATATGCCTGAATTCCGAAACGCTGAATCAGCTTCTCCGTCCGGTCCTTCCGCTGCTGCTCGTCCATTTTATCCAGCAACGCCGGCAGCATGATATTCTCCCGCACCGTCAGGCTTCCCATCAGGTTGTAGTCTTGAAAAATAAATCCCATATTCCGCCGGCGAATATCCGCGATCTCGCTTCCCCACAGTCCGGATACCGCATTGCCTTCAAAGAAGTATTCCCCCTCCGTCGCAGACTCAATCAACCCCAGGGTTTTCAGCAACGTGGTCTTTCCGCAGCCGGATCGTCCCATAATCGCAATAAAATCCTGTTTTTCAATTCGGAGATCGATTCCCTTCAGAATCCAATCTCCCTTCTCCTCGTATCTCTTCCGAAGCCCCTTTAGCTCCATCACACTGCTCATTCTCTATCCTCTCCATCACGTCTCGCCGGCGGCAGCTCACCGCCGCACATCTATCGATTCACTCGTCTGTAATATCTCGTCAGCACCGTCAGAACCAGAAGCAGCACGGTCATCGTTCCGCCGCCGAGTCCCAGCAGATTCCGCAGGTACAAAAGGCTCTGACTCCGGCGGAACATCCGCAGAAACGGCAGCAATGCGGCAAAAGGCGCCGACAGTACCAACGCCGCCCCCATGCTGCACAGCACATAGGTTCGAGCCTCCCGATTGAACAGCTTCTCCTGCTCCCGGTCGTTCATCCCCAAAGTGCCCAGCAATCGGTACTCCTTCCGCTGCTCCGCTCCCGCCAAACTGTATCGAATGCAGAAGGTAAACAGCACCATCAATAACAATCCCACCGCGGTCATCTCTTCCATCCGACGGGCAAAATCGGCGGCCGCTTCGTTGTTCTTCTCCGCCTTCGCCACACCGTACCAGGTCCGAATGGATTCATCGTACTGCAGGTCGGAAGAATGCCTCTTCTGAATTTTCTCCAGTACCGATTCCACCGCTTTATTCTGTCCCGTCTTCACCCGAATCAGTACCAGCTGATCCGGTCCCTCCTTCACGGCGGAAGGGGGAATGCTTACCGACGGATCCCGCGCTTGTCGCTTCTGCGAATACACGGACCGGAAATACGAATCGGACAGAACCAGGATGTTTTCCTGATTTCCTGCATGCAAAGCGCCCACCAAATTCGTCCGCTCATAGGTCGCGTCGTGGGGGATGTAGGTCCGGGTCACCTGGTTTCGGTCGTAGGCCACCAGCGGCTGCCCCAGCCGAAACAGATTGCCGCCGCCCCCGCTGTACCATTCCAGATTGTGCGCCTCACTTGCGGCGTTTTGCTGCATCACGATGTGCACCCGATGGCCATCCGCGCTGAGATTCAGCTTCTTCGGAGTTTTCCCCGCCTGCCGGCAAAGCTTCCGGTAGCTGATTTCCGACACCGCAATGTGCTGCCCCTGGGGCCACAGCACCGTCCGATAATCCTTCTTCAACCGGGAAATATCTGCCCCCAGCGGCGTGGTCGCCCGCAGCATCGGAAGTTCCTGCAGGGTGCCTTCTTTTTTTAGTCCCTGAAGATCCGGAAGATCCGAATCGTACACCATTGCTACGTAGTCATAGGGCGCGGTTTTTTCCGTCGGAATTCCCTGTGCTGCCAGCCGCGGCAGGAAAATGCCGAACAGCATGATTTGCAGCGCCGTCAGTAAAAACAAAAATCGAACGTTCGTGCGAAACCGGTTGCGCCAAGGGAGGATGGTCAGGAGGCCGGTTTCCGTTACTTGGAGCCGGTCGACGCGTTTTTTCAGAATTCGGGTGGCCGCGCCGTACAGGAACAGGCCAAAACCGGCAATCAGGCCGCCCAGGATGTACAGATTCTCCCCGGAACCACGGCGGGCGAAGAGGCCCAGGCTTCCCAGCATGACAAACAGGCCGATTCCCATCATCACGCCGGCGCCGTAGCGAGGCACCGGTTCGTTGGCGGAAGATCGGTTGTAACGAAGGACATTTTTGAACTCAAAAATATGATAGTTCACCAAAGTGGAAATCAGAACCACCAGCAGGTAGCAGAGCACGGCCGGCGGAAGCATTCGAAGTAAATTCCCGGCAATCGGAACCCCGATTATTTTCAGGGTGGCCAGTCCCAGGAGGATTCCCCCCGCCAACGCGGTGAGGATGCAGGTACCGTATTCCAGCCCGATGATTCGAATCAGGGTTTTGTTCCGAATTCCCAGGGCGATGTACATGCTGTAATTTTTCATGCGGGTCCGCAGGTATCCACTGATAATCAGGGACAGCATCAACACCGCCAGGAACATGAACACCGGCAGCAGCTGTTTCAGGCTGCTTGCTATCTGCTGCTGAAGCGCCGATGCCCCCAGCAGACGAATTCCGCCGCACCCCTGCTCCATTCCCCAGATGACCAGGAGCACCGTCATGGTCAGGACCGCTCCCACCAGGAACAGCAGGAAATCCCGAATGTTGGCCCGGAAGTTCTTGAAAATCACGCGATAGAATTCACTCCCGTACCGGCCCGGGAACGCCTCTCGCCGCTTTTTCTCTTCCTTTTCCGCCTGCTCTTTCGCTCGCAGCGCCGCTTCCGCTTCGCGTAGGGCCTGCCGCTCGTCCAGATATTTTCCAAGCATGGCATCCAGGAACACCAGCAGCATTCCCACGATCATTCCGCCGGAGTACCCGTAATAATTAAAAATCATAAAGGCGCACAGGTACAGAAGCCCCAGAGCATATGCCGCCCCGCTGAGGAATCGTTCCTTTCGGCCGGCAAGAAGCCATGCCGCCCGAAGCAGCATCACCGCCCCCAAAAAGATGATCAGATAAATGCACCAATAGTTCATGGTGAGATTGGCAATCCCCTCGGTGTTTCCCTTTCCGGCCTCCGTTAGTGCGAATTTCTCAATTCCGCCGGCGGCTTTCACACCATGAATAAAAACACGCACCGAAAAACTTCGGTTCCCTTCTCGAAGCCATGGTGCCAACACCACATCCGCCAAGAAAAAAACCGCCGTCAATACCCGGAAATACCGGGATGGATTCTGTTGTAGATTCTTTTTTTCGTTACTCATGGTTTGATTATATCACCCTTATATCTTATTGGGAACAAATTATAGCGTTCCGGAAGAATAATCCTCATGCAAAAACGACCTGCCCTTTCGGGTCGGCCGTCTCTGCATGTATGAATGTATTTTTATGAAAATATTAGGCTTATTTTCCGGCGCACTCTTCCTTGAGCATGTCGCCCAGGAGATGAATGCCTTTGTCGATGGCTTCCGGTGAAGCGTTGGTGAAGTTGAGGCGCAGGGTATTGGCATCGTGAACGCCTACGTAGAACGGATCGCCCGGAACGTATACCACGCCCTTCTCCGCTGCTTTCGGGAACAGTTTGATGGCGCTGACGCCTTCCGGCAGGGTTGCCCAGATGAACATGCCGCCTTCCGGTCTGGTGTAGGTGACGTTTTCCGGGAAATATTTGTCCATGGCGTCCAGCATGCAGTGGCACTGCTGTCTGTACAAATCCTGAATATCCTTAACGTGTGCCGGCTGGTCGTTGTTCTGTAGGTAATCCAGCAGCAGGTACTGGGAGAAGATGTTGGTGTGCAAGGAAGTGGCTTCCAGAGCCATAGCGATGTATTTGGCCAGTTCCTTGTTCTCGGTTACCACGTAGCCCACGCGCATTCCCGGGGTTGCCACCTTGGAGAAGGTGCCCAGAAGCGCCGCCTGCGGGAGCTTGCCCAGACCGATGTACGGCGGTTTGGTTCCTTCAAAACGCAGCTGGCCGTACGGATCGTCCTCAATCAGAACGACGTTGTATTTCTTCAGGATTTCGGTGACCTTTGCGCGGTTTTCTTCCGTGTAGGTCAAGCCGGTCGGATTCTGGAACTCCGGAATCAGATAGGCCAGCTTGATTTTGTCGCCGTACTTCTCTAAAGTCTCTTCCAGTTCTTCGATGTCCAGTCCATCGTCATTCAGTGTGACCGGATAGTATTCCGGGCAGTACTGGTCAAATGCCTGGAACGCACCCAGATAGCTTGGCTTCTCTACCAGGATTCCGTCGCCTTCGTTGATAAATACTTTTCCAAAACAATCCAGTGCCTGCTGGGAACCGGTGGTGACAACGATGTTGTCTGCATCCAGGTTCACGCCGTAGGTTTTGTTGTAGTCCTCTGCCAGGTACTGACGGAATGCCTGCAGACCTTCGGTCTTCGCATACTGGAATACGGCGGAACCGTATTTATCGATAATGTTGTTGCAGGATTCTTTCAGCGCTTCCATCGGGAAGGACGCCGGATTGGGAAGTCCGCCCGCGAAAGAAATCACGTTGGGATCCGCTGCCGCGGTCAGGATTGTGCTGATAAAGGATTCGCCGGTTTTCGCATACGCTTTGGATAATAACTCTTTCATTTCTGTTCCCCTACTCTCTTCATTATATTTGCTTTTGGTTTGTCTGGTTTCTGTCGGATGGAGTCGGACCTGCTAGGGTCAGACCTGTGCGGGCTCCGCCGTACCGGTGGGCTCTGCCGCCATGTGGGGCTCCGCCGTACCGGTGGGCGCTGCCGCCATGTGGGGCTCTGCCGTACCGGTGGGCGCTGCCATACTTCATCCGAATATCTGAATTATACTCTGTTCGATTCAGGATTTCAATATGTTTTTTGTATTATTTATAGAAATTACGCTGTATAAATTGTGATACAATACAATTTATTTGATGCAGTGAGGGCCGGCGGCTCAGCGGCTGGCCCATTGATGCAGGCCGGCCCGGGGGCCGGCTTGGTTCGCGCTCTGTTCCCCGCTAACCCTTTAATTTCGGTTTCCGGGCGCGAACCTCGGGCCGGGATTTTCGGGTTTAGCGGCCCGGCGGCCGGATTGGTTCGCGCTCGACTCCCCGCTAAGCCTTTGGTTTCGGTTTCCGGGCGCGAACCTCGGGCAGGGATTTTCGGGTTTGGCGGCACGGCGGCCGGATTGGTTCGCGCTCGATTCCCCGCTAACCCTTTGGTTTCGGTTTCCGGGCGCGAACCTCGGTCCGGGATTTTCGGGTTTAGCGGCCCGGCGACCGGATTGGTTCGCGCTCGACTCCCCGCTAAGCCTTTGGTTTCGGTTTCCGGGCGCGAACCTCGGGCAGGGATTTTCG